>JBAWZV010000010.1:0-34455 GCA_037142875.1 Actinomycetes bacterium
CGGACGAGGTCGCCGAGACGGGCGAGCACGAGGAGCGCGACAGTGCCGGCGACCATCGCCGCGGCGATCGTAGGGGTCGGAGCCCAGTCGGAGAGCTTCACCTAGAAGGCCTCGTGCTTGCGGTCGCTCGGCGTCACGCCCGCGAGCGGTACGTCACCGTTCGCGTCGGTCAGGTTGCAGACCGAGAGGATGTACTCCCCACCAGGGTTCGTCGTACGGGACGAGGCGGATGTTGTTCTTCGCGAAGTCGTGCGTGCCGCGGTAGGAGATGACGCGATTTGTGACGGTGAACGTGCGGTTCGCGTACGCATCTCCTGTCGGAACCGTGCTGCCGGCGCCGTCATGGGGAAACCGTCGCCGACGAACACGTGACGACCAGGACAGGGACGATCAGTGAGAGAACGAACCTGAGAACCGACGCGGCTCCGACCTTCGTTCCTCGAGCAGCGCGCATGTTGATCGCTCTGACTCTCATGACTGTGCTCCCGCTCCCGCTTAACCCCGAATAGACCGCTGACCGACGGGCAGCGGAACCTACAGATGGAAGCTAGGAGGTGCTCTTCAGGGCGCGGTCAAGCGACTCTCAAGACCTGCTCAAGACGGCCAGGCGAGACCCCGGCCACCCACGTGAACGCCTGCGGCGTCCCGTGCGGGTGTGGTGCGTCTCCTGCCGACTCGCGACGAGCTCGAAGTGGAACCGCCGACATAGTCGCTGCTCGTCGAAACAACTCGGATCAAGGAAACCCTCGCGATCGCTCTCGGGGACTGCTTCGTGATCGCAACGGCGGCCGCGCCGAGGCGATTCGGATGTGGTCAGTCGACGAGATCCGCCGACACGTCCGAGCTGAACACGCCGCGAAGTACGGGTCGCCGCGGGGCTAGACGCGCCCGCCTAGCGCAGCCCGACCGTCTCGCCCGCCGCGTCGATGTCGATGCGCAGCGCGGCTGAGGCCGCAGGCAGGCCCGGCATGGTCTGCATGTCGCCGCAGACCGCGACGATCCAGCCGGCGCCGGTGTAGGCGCGCAGCTCACGCACCGGCAGGATGAAGCCGGCCGGTGCGCCGAGAAGCGCCGGGTCGTGGGAGAGCGAGAGATGCGTCTTTGCCATGCACACCGGTAGGCCGCCGAGGCCGTCGCGCTCGAAGCGCGCGGCCTGCTCCTGCGCCTCGGGTGAGAGCGCGATCCCGGCGGCGCCGTAGGCGCGGGTCGCGATCGCCTCGATCTTGGCGGCGATCGGCATGTCGAGCTCGTAGAGGAAGCCCGGATTGACCGGCGCGGCCGACACGGCCACGACCGCCTCGGCGAGCGCGACCGCGCCCTCCCCACCCTTCTCGAAGCCGTCGCAGACCGCCACAGGCACGCCGAGGCCCTCGGCGAGGCGTACGGCGGCGGCGATCTCGTCGTCGGTGTCGCCACCGAAGCGGTTGACAGCGATCACCGCGTCAAGGCCGCACTCGCGCACGATCCGCAGGCAGGCTCGGAGGTTGTCGACGCCGCGCTCCATCTCGGCGATCCCACCCTCCGGATCGCCACCGTGGTGCTTGAGCGCCTGCACGGTTGCGACAAGCACCACCGTGGTCGGGACGATGCCGCCGAGGCGGCACACGATGTCGACGAACTTCTCGAACCCCATGTCGGCGCCAAAGCCGCTCTCGGTGACGACGTAGTCGGCGAGCTTCAGCCCGAGCAGGTCGGCGACAAGCGAGTTGTTGCCGTGCGCGATGTTCGCAAACGGGCCGCAGTGGACAAGCGCCGGTGCGCCCTCGGTCGTGCGCACGAGGTTCGGCTTGAGCGCGTCCTTCAGCAGCACCGCCATCGAGCCGGCGGCGCCGATCTGCTCCGCGGTGACCGGATCGCCGTCGACGGTCGCGCCGACGGTGATCGCCCCGAGGCGGGTGCGCAGGTCGGCGAGGTCGCGGGCGACGGCGACGATCGCCATCACCTCCGACGCAGCCGTGATGTCGAACCCGGTGTCGCGCGGCTCGCCGTTGACCGGGCCGCCAAGGCCAACCGTGATCAGCCGTAGCGCGCGATCGTTCATGTCGACGCACCGTCGCCAGGTGATCGACGCGGGATCGAGCCGAAGCGGGTTGCCGTGGACGAACTGCGACTCGATCATCGCCGCCAGAAGGTTGTTTGCCGCACCGATCGCATGGATGTCGCCGGTGAAGTGCAGGTTGATCCGCTCCATCGGGACAAGCTGCGACCGGCCGCCACCGGTGCCGCCGCCCTTGATCCCGAACACCGGGCCGAGCGACGGCTCACGGATGCACAGAAGCGGCCGCTCGCCGATCCGCGCAAGGCCCTGCACGAGCGAGATCGCCGTCGTCGTCTTGCCCTCACCGCCCTTCGTCGGGGTCATCGCGGTGACGCACACAAGGCGACCGTCGGGATGCCCGGCAAGCCGGTCGATCGCCGACAGCTCGATCTTTGCCGCGAAGTCGCCATACGGTGAGACCTCGGCGGGCTCAAGGCCGAGCGACGCGGCCAGCTCGGCGATCGGCCTCGACCCTGTCCGCATGCGGGAGAGCATACGCGGCCCAAACCGAAACGGGCCACACTCCGTATCCCATCCGGTGAACGCTGCACCGACAGGCCGCCTGCTCGCCACGCTGACTGCCGCAGCCGCCCTCCACGGAGCCGTCGGCTCGTCTGGCTGCCTCACGCTGACGGCGAACGGCAAGGCTGTGAAAACCCTCCCGAAGGGCCGCTATCGCATCTAGATCGCCGACACCACGGCGCGTCGCGGCTTAGAGCTCGCACCGTCGACGGGCCGCGGCGTAACTACGCTCACCACGACGGGGTTCGTTGGCACCCACACGTCGGTCGTTACCCTGACACCGGGCGTCTGGACGCTGCTTACCCCTACTGACAAGGCGTGGTCATCGGTCTCGATCCGCGTGACGCGCGCATGACGCCGGCAAACCGATTGAGCCCCTCTGTCGTAGTTCTTACGAGGGAGAGCACGCGATGACGAACACCCCCACCACACGACGTCCGCGCGCAGCCCTGCTCGTGCTTGCCGCGACGCTCGCTGTGTGCAGCCTCGGCGTCGGCACCGGCTCCGCCGCGGTGTCGAAGACGCTGCACGGCCTCGTCGGGCCAGACACGACGATCACGCTCACCTTCGACGACGGCAGCTCCGTCTCGACGCTCCCGGCAGGCACCTACACCCTCGTCGTCCGCGATCTCGCGAGCGATCACAACTTTCACGTCTTCGGCTCCGGCGTCGACCAGTCGACGTCGATCGACGACGTTGGCACCTCGACCTTCACCATCACGCTCCGCGACAACGCGACGTACATCTTCCAGTGCGACCCGCACCTCGACTTCATGATCGGCCACTTCCAGACCGGGAACGGTGCGGCGTCAGCAGACAGCGCCCTCGCCGGCGGCCCGTCGGGTGCGACGTCGAGCAGCTCGTCAACGAGCAACGGTTACTCCGGCAGCGCGTCGAGCAAGACCAAGGCCTCGGCGGCAAGCTCCCTCGTCGGAACGCTCCACGGCACTGTCGGGGCGAGCGGCAAGCTCGGCCTGGCGCTCAACGGCAAGTCCGTCAGCGTGCTTCCGGCCGGGAAGTACAAGATCATCGTCGCCGACACGACCTCGAAGCGCGGCTTCTCGGTGGGGCCCGCCTCCGGCGCCGCGACAGCGGTCTCCTCGACCGCGTTCACCGGTTCGCGCACCGTGACGGTCACGCTCAAGACGGGCCAGTGGAAGTTCTACTCGCCGTCCGACGCGGCGGGCACCACGTCGCTCTTCCGCGTCATCGGTAGCTGAGCGCCGTTTGACCGCGGCAGCCGCGGCACGCAAGATGGCTTGATGCAGCGCCGTCTCCAGCTTGTCCTGACCCTCACCGTCGCCGCAGCCGCCCTGCTCGCCGCCACGGCGCAGGCAGCGCCACAGCCCGACAGCCACGACCGCGCGCTCATCGTCGCTCTCGGCAAGAAGCTCGAAACGTTCGAGTCGGTCTCGTCGTCGACGAGTGGCGATGCGAAGCTCAAGGCCCAGCTCGACAGCTGCAAGGCGATCACGAAGGATCCGTCGACCATGTTCGCCGCGATCGTCGTGCTGATCCCGGCGCTCCTGATCGACGTCGTCAACCAGGCAAAGCCGCAGCTCGTCGGCCTGCACAGCCTCCTGACCGGGATGGACGCCCACGAGCCGCTCTTTGCCCAGTGGCTCGCCGCCGAGGCGCAGGAGATGGAGCTGATCCTCCGCTTCGACAACCACGGGAAGACAATCGACTACTGCAAGGCCGCGGCCGTGCTCCTCGACAAGAAGTCGACGCCGGCCGAGTTGCGTGCAGCGCTCGGCGTCGATCCATCGGTGGTCGCAAGCCTGTTTGCCTCGAACTCCTCCGCGCTGAGCGCGAAGCTGAAGCGGCTCAACCCTCAGATGCGGAAGTTCTTCATCGCCGCCGGGCTGACGTCGAAGGCCGCAGCGGCACTCACCCGGTAGCGCCCGCGTCGGCTCGCCCGGGCACGAAGCGGTCGTCGACGGCGATCAGGCCGAGGATCGCAAGCGCCGCACCGCCGATCGCCGGCAGCACCGACGACAGGCTCGGCGGCGCGAGCTCGAAGAAGGCGCGCATCGGCGGGATCAGCAACACCGCCAGGTACCCGGCGAACATCGCTGCGCAGAGCGTCGAGATCGCCGCGCCGCGCACCTTGCCCGAGGCCTCGAGCGCCAGGATCAGGAACAGCCCGACCAGCACGAGCACGGTCACGGCGACCGTCCGGGCGACGATCAACCGTGCCTCAAGCACGTTGAGCGTGAAGAGGTAGCTCGAGACGACCCCGAGGCCCGCCGCCGCACCCGCCGGGAGCGCAAACCGCGCGAGATCCCGCAGGAACGACGTGGCCGAGTACCGCCCGCTGCTCGGCGCGAGCGCGAGGAAGAACCCCGGCACGCCGATCGTCACCGTCGCCGCGAGCGTGAGCTGGCGCGGCAACAGCGGGTAGGCGGTGGGTGTCAGCCCGATCGAGAGGATCACGAAGACCGCGAACGCCGACTTCGTGACGAACAGCTTTGCGACCCGCTGGACGTTGCGGAGGATCTTGCGCCCCTCCTCTACCATCGCCGGGACGGCCCCGAAGTTGCCGCTCACGAGCACGATGTCGGAGACGCTGCGGGCCATCTGCGTTCCTGCCCCTTGCGCGATCGCGAGCCTTGCCGCCTTGAGCGCGGGAACGTCGTTGACCCCGTCGCCGACCATCGCGACGTACCGGCCCTCGGCGGTGAGCGCCTGGACGATCCTGCGCTTGCCGTCGGGCGAGACCCGGCCAAACACCGAGTAACTCCCGACCACGCGACGCAGCTCTGCGTCATCCTCGGGCAGCTCCGTCTCGGGATAGAACGGGCCGAGGATGCCCGCGTCGCGGGCGATCGCCGCGACCGTCTCGGGGCGATCGCCCGAGATCACCTTCAGCTCGACACCCTGGCGATGGAACCAGTCGACCGTCTCGGCCGCGTCGGGCCGGAGCTCCTCGGCGAGCAGCACGAGCCCGTCGGCGGCGGGGCGCTCCGCCTCGAGCTCGTCGGAGCGGCCAAGGGCGAGCACCCGGCGCCCGCCGAGCGAGGCCTCGTGGGCGGCGTCGGTGAACTCGCCAAGTGCGAAGTGCTCCGGCGCGCCGAGCACCCAACCCTGCCCCGCCCGCCGCTGGCCGCCAAAGCGCCTGCGGCTCGAGAACCCGACCTCCTCGTCGAGCGGCTCCGCCTCGCCGGGATAGGCGGCGGCGATCGCCCGGAGCGTCTCGTTCGACGACGACGCCGACGCCGCATACCGGGCAAGATCAGCCGCGAAGTCGACCGGGCCAACCAACCCGGCGACGTGCAGCGACGCCTCGGTGAGCGTCCCCGTCTTGTCGATGCACACGACGTCGACCGACGCGAGCGACTCGATCGCGTTCAGCTGCTGCGCGAGCGCACCGCGCCGGGCCATCCTCACAGACGCAACGGCGTAGGTGAGGCTCGCAAGCAGCACGAGCCCCTCCGGCACCAGCGTCACGACCGCCGCGACAGCCGTCGGCACGGCGGTGTGCAGGTGCGTGTGGCGGTGCCAGAGCGCGTAACAGAGCACGGTCGCAAGCGGCACCATCACCGCCACCAGCACGAGCAGCAGCCGGTTGAGCGACCGTTCGAGCGGTGAGCGTGGATGCCGAAACGAGCGTGCTTCCCCGGAGATCCTGGCCGCGTAGCTCTCGGCACCGACCGCGGTGACGGTGTAGGTGGCCGACCCCTCGACGGCGAACGAGCCCGACCTGACCGTCTCCCCCTGGTGGCGGGTCACGGCGGCCGACTCGCCGGTGAGGATCGACTCGTCGACCAGGAACGAGCTCTCACGCTCGACGACGCCGTCGGCGGCCAGCTGGTCGCCCGGCGCCAGCTCGACGAGATCGCCGACGACGACCTCCTCGACCGGAACCGCGCGCGCCTGCCCGTCGCGAACGACCGTCGCGACCGGGGCGACCAGGAGCGAGAGCCGGTCGAGGGCGCGCTTGGCGCGGATCTCCTCGGTTGCTCCGATCCCGGTGTTTGCCACCAGCACGCCGAGGAAGAGGGCGTCCTGCCACTCGCCAAACGCGAGGGTCATCCCGCCGGCGACCGCGAGGATCGCGTTGAACGGCGTCAGCAGGTTCGCGCGGACGATGCTCGCGTACGAGCGGCTCGACTGCGCACGCGGCAGTGCGCCGCGCTCGACCAGGAGCGTTCGCGCTTGCAGCTCCGTCAGGCCCGGCATCGCAACGGAGTCTCGCACCGGCCCGGGTGCCCTGCATCGTCCCCGCCCCCGATCACGCCGTACGGCAATTCCCCGACTGCCGCTCAGCGGCGGCACCGATGGACAGGCGGTGCACCTTCAGCAATGCTGTCTCCATGCCGGACAGCCTGATCCTCGTTGCGACCGACGGCTCCACCGCCGCCAAGGGCGCTGAACGTGCCGCACTCGACCTCGCGAAGGCGACGGGCGACCACATCCTCTTTGTCACCGTCTGGCGTGAGCTGCGCGGCGACTTCGGCATCCCGCTCTCGAAGCTCGTCCCCGAACTGGCCGACGTCCCACACGAGTGGGCAAAGGAGACCGCGGCGATCGCGCAGTCGGCCGCCGAGCGGGCCGGCGTCCATGCCGAGACCGAGGTGCGCCATGGCAACCCCGTCACCGAGATCTGCGCCGTCGCGACCGATCGGAACCCACGAATGATCGTCGTCGGCTCGCACGGCTGGGGCATTCTCGAGTCGATGCTGCTAGGCAGCGTCACCGAGGGGCTCGTGCACCACGCCCCCTGCCCGGTGCTCGTCGTGCCGGGCGCCGAAGCCGACTGACCGACCCCCTGCTCCCCGGTACCGTTGGAGCCGTGAGCATCGTCGTTCAGAAGTACGGAGGCACCTCGGTTGGTGACCCCGAGAAGATCAAGCGGGTCGCCCGCCGCGTCGCCGACACGGCCGAGGCAGGAAACAGCGTGTGCGTCGTTGTCTCGGCGATGGGCGACACGACCGACCGGCTCCTCGATCTTGCCCAGCAGGTCTCGTCCGACCCGCACCCGCGCGAGCAGGACATGCTCCTCACCTCGGGTGAGCGCATCTCGATGGCGCTGCTCTCGATGGCGATCCTCGACCTCGGCCACGACGCCGCTTCGTTCACCGGCTCGCAGGCCGGGATCGTGACCGACACGAGCCACGGCAAGGCGCGTATCGTCGAGATGAAGCGCGGCCGCGTCCACGAGGCGCTCGAGGAGGGTCAGATCGCGATCGTCGCCGGGTTCCAGGGCGTCTCGACAAGCCGCGACATCACGACTCTCGGCCGTGGCGGCTCCGACACCACCGCCGTCGCGCTCGCCGCCGCGCTCAACGCCGACGTCTGCGAGATCTACACCGACGTCGAAGGCGTCTACACCGCCGACCCGCGCATCGTTCCGACCGCACGAAAGCTCCACCAGGTTTCGTTCGAAGAGATGCTCGAGCTGTCAGCGACGGGAGCCAAGGTGCTCGCGCTGCGTTCGGTCGAGTACGCTCGCAACCACGGCGTCAAGATCCACGTCCGCTCGTCCATGAGCCCCAACGAGGGCACCTGGATCCTGAAGGAGGAAGACATGCTCGAACAGGCGATCATCTCCGGCATCTCGCACGACACAAGCGAGGCGAAGGTGACCATCCTCGGTGTGCCCGACCAGCCGGGAATCGCCGGCCGTGTCTTCAGGCCGCTTGCCGACGCCGGGATCAACATCGACATGATCGTGCAGAACACCTCCGAGGAGGGGCACACGGACATCTCGTTCACCCTCCCCGAGAACGACCTCGCGAACGCCGAGCCGATCCTCGAGACGCTCGCAAGTGACGTCTCGGCGCGCGGCTTCACCTGCGACACAGACATCGCCAAGATCTCCGTCGTCGGTGCCGGGATGAAGAGCAACCCTGGCGTCGCCGCCGACATCTTCGAGGTGCTCGCCGACGCCGGCGTGAACATCGAGATCATCTCGACCTCGTCGATCCGCGTCTCCTGCGTCGTGCGTGCCTCAGACGTCGAACGTGCCGTGAACGTCATCCACGAGCGACTGAAGCTCGCGGACGTGTTCTACGACATCGGCGAGTAGCGCACCCAAGCCCCAGGGACAGTCCCCGTTCGGGGACAGTCCCTCCGCGCAGCGCAGCCCCGCGCGCTCGTGATCAGTGCGCGTGGTCGTGGCCCTCGTGGTCGTGATGGTGGCCGTGGGCGAACTCGTGGTCGTGATCGATGACGCCGCGCGGGGCATCGGCGAGCTCGCCTGCCTGGATCCGGGCTGCCATGTGCTTCGACGCGGTGCGATAGATGGACCCGTCCTCGAACTCGATCACGGGATAGCTGCGCTGACCGCTGAGCGTGTCGAGCGCGTCACGCTTGCTGCGACGCACCGGCCCCGGAACGACCTCGTACTCGATCCCGGCCGCGTCGAGCTCGCGCTGCACGCGCCAGCACGGGTGGCCCCCGATCTTCGCCCACATGGCGGAACAGCGATGCAGCTTGACCTTCATCTCGACCTCCAGAGCACGTTGCGTTTCAGGGACTGTACGCCGAAAGGCAGCCGTCCCCTCTCGGGGACGGCTCTGGCACACGATCCAGGTTCCGTCAGGAGGGAGGGGGAACGGAGTCTGGCTCCGGCGGCGCTGAGCCACCGAGGTCTACGTGTGCTGCAAGGAAGTCGTCACGGCTGACCTCACCGCGGGCGTAGCGCATCCGCAGCGTTGCAAGCGCCTCGTCCGTACCCGGCTCGACCGCAGTCGCCGCCGAACCCCGAAGGTGCAGTGGGCGTCCGAGAGCGAACCTGACAGCGGCGAAGATCACGCCGCCGAACGCAAGCAGGAACAGCACGAAGCAGAGCGCGTGGAGCCACGGATGCCCCGACCCACCGAGGTGGTCGTGGCCGAAGTACGGGGAGCGATCGTTCATCATGCTCTGATCATGCCTGCGCGCGAACGTCGCGCGAGGCTCCGCGCTGAACTCTTAGGAAGTTCTATGCAGCGCTGGTCGCGCGGGTCCCGGCACCACCGAGCGCCGCACTCGCGGTCGCAGTGAAGAGGTGGTACAGGATCAGCAGCTGGATCAACGCGAGCGACTCCGACCGGTGCAGCTCAGTCCCGATCGTGAACTCGCCGAGCCGCTCGGTGCGGAGATGGTCGGCGAAGTGCAGACGGTGCCAGATGAGCTCCTCGATCGCCTCGGCGCGCTTGCGCTCGAGCCGGCCGGGAATGTGCAAGTGGAGGTCACCGTCCTCGCGCTCGTCGAAGCGGATCCCGTCGGGGGCGCCGTCAAGCACTGAGCGGAAGTCGGGGTGACGAAGCGACGGCCGCAGGACGAGCTCGGCATCGAGCTGCTCCTGGTCGCCCGAAGCGTTCGGCATGAACGAGACGACGATGTCGGCGTATTTCTTCTGCGGGCGGATGAACGCCTCCGAGTCAGGCTCGCGACGGTCGAGCTCACCGAGCACCTGATCGGTCGTGTACCCGCGGCGCGAGCAGTCGCGCTGCACCTTCCACTGGCGGCGGAGCTCCTCCGGCGGCGCAAGGTAGATGCGCACGTCATAGAGGCCGCGGAGATCCTCCGTCGAGTAGCCGAGCAGACCCTCGATCACGGAGAACTGCTTGGGGTCGACACGGGCAAGCGGGCCGAAGGTGCCGTCGTGATGCTGGTACACGGGCTTCAGGAACGGCTCCCCATTACGGAGGTGCCACATGTGCTGCGCCATCATGTCCATGTAGTTGCACTCGGGATCGAGCGGCGTGATGTTCCGCTCCGCGCGCTGCTTGCGGTCGTACCGGTGGTAGTCGTCGGTGCAGACGTGGGTGATGCTCCCCTCGCCGAGGACGCGCTCGAGACCACGCGTCAGCGTGGTCTTCCCGGCGGCGGAGTCGCCGACGATGCCCAGAGTGATCGACCGTCCCATAGTTCTCTCCCCTGTGTTAGTGGGCGCCCAATGCCGGCGCGTCGTCTTCGGGCTCGTGGTCTTCCGCGAACACGCTGCTCTTCATGATGTCGTCAGGCGTGATCGTCATGAGGTCTTCGCGGGTGAGCGTGCCCGTCCCGTCTGCAAAGAGCCTGTTTGCCTGGCGCAGGCGCGCGCGGTCGATCGAGTTGCGAACACTGCGGCCGTGGGCGAAGCGGGGACGGGCGACACGGCGCGTCAGGTACTCGCGGAACGCATCCTCGGCCCCTGTGCCGAACTTGTAGTTCTGGTTGTCGAGCATGAGCTGCGCAATCGCCATGAGCTCGTCGACGTCGTAGTCGGGAAAGTCAATGTGATGGGCAACACGCGAGGAGAGGCCCGGATTCGAACGGAAGAACTCGTCGATCCTGTCCTTGTACCCGGCGAAGATCACGACGAGCTTGTCGCGCTCGGCCTCCATCACCTGCAGGAGGATCTCGATCGCTTCCTGGCCATAGTCGCGCTCGTTCTCGGGCCGGTACAGATAGTACGCCTCGTCGATAAAGAGCACGCCGCCGTAGGCACGCCGAAGCACTTCCTTCGTCTTCGGGGCGGTGTGGCCGACGTACTGGCCGACGAGATCGTCACGGGTGCAGGCGACGACGGTCGGCTTTTCGATGTAGCCAAGCCGATGAAGCACCTCGGCCATCTTCATGGCAACGGTCGTCTTGCCCGTTCCCGGGTTGCCGGTAAACGACATGTGGAGCGACGGACGCTCCGACGAGAGGCCGACCTCGCCGCGCAGCTTGTCGATCAGCAGGAGCGCCGCGATCTCGCGGATCCGCTGCTTGACCGGCTTTAGCGCGATCAACTCCTCATCCAGCTGGTCGAGGACCTCCGTGATGTTGGTCTCTGCCAGGGCGGCCGCGAGGCTCGCCTCGGAGCTGATGACCTTCGGGGCCTCCGACGCATCGGAGGCCTTCGGCATGCCTGCCGTCGGCTCGACGGCACGCGTCGGCGTCACCCCCGACGGTTCCGGAGAATCCGGAACCGTCGGGGTGTCGCCTGCATTCGCGAAAGGAACTCGCGTCACTCCGTGATCACGCCTTCCAGGTTGCCCTGCAGTGCGGAACTGCCGACACCGACCGAACCTGAGGACTTCTTCAGGTGGACAAGCCGGTAGCGGATGACACGATCGCGGTCGTCCGTGCGCTCGAGCTGGAACCCGTGCTCTTCCGACGGACGGTTGACGATGAAACTGAGCGCGGTCGTCTGGCGGCCACGCCGCGAGTCGTACGCGATCACCTTGATGTAGGCCTGCGGGTACGCCTCGCGGCAGGCCCGGACCTCACGCATGCAGACGTCGTACTGGTCGACCGTCAGGTCGAAGCGGGGCAGGCCCCACATCTCCCAGTAGAAGTTCCGCGGGTGCGGATCGTCGGTGTACTCGATCGAGACCGACCAACCGTTCGAAATCGCGTACTTGATCTGTGCCTCGACCTGCTCGTCGGTGAAGTCCTCGAGAAACGAGAAAGCTCCCTGAGTGATTCTCATCTCAACCTCTCCTGTTAGCCGATCGACGGCGTCGCGAGGACGTCCGGCGTGTCGGTTGACTCGTAGTTGAACGTGATGTCCTTCCAGACCTGGAGCGCCGCGTTCAGCTCGGGGCAGCCCTTGGCTGCCTTCGCGAGGATGTCCGGACCTTCCTGGTAGTAGTCCTTGCCCTCGTTGCGAGCCTGGATGATCGCCTCGACGGCGACGCGGTTCGCGGTTGCACCGGCCCGGATACCCATCGGGTGACCGATCGTGCCGCCGCCGAACTGCAGGACGACGTCCTCACCGAGGTGGTGGAGGAGCTGATGCATCTGGCCGGCATGGATACCGCCAGAGGCAACCGGCATGACGGCCGGCATCGACGCCCACTCCTGATCGAAGTAGATGCCGTGCGCCGGGTTCTCCGGGATGAAGTCGTTACGAAGCGTGTCGTAGAAACCGGCAGTCGTGAGCGGATCGCCCTCGAGCTTGCCGACAACCGTGCCCGCGTGGATGTGGTCGACGCCCATGAGGCGGCACCACTTGGCGATGACGCGGAAGCTGACGCCGTGCGTCTTCTGGCGGGTGTACGTGCCGTGACCTGCGCGATGGAGATGCAGGAGCATGCTGTTTGCGCGGCACCACTTCGCCATCGACTGCATGGCGGTGTAGCCGATCGTCAGGTCGATCATGATGATCGGGCTGCCGACCTCCTTGGCAAACTCGGCCCGCTCGTACATGGCCTCCATGTCGCCGGCCGTGACGTTCATGTAGTGACCCTTGACCTCGCCGGAGCCGGCCTGGGCCTTCTGGACGCCCTCGGTCGCGTAGAGGAAACGATCCCTCCAGCGCATGAAGACCTGCGAGTTGATGTTCTCGTCGTCCTTCGTGAAGTCGAGACCACCGACGAGCGCCTCGTAGACGATCCGGCCGTAGTTCTTGGCCGAGAGGCCGAGCTTCGGCTTGACGGTCGCGCCGAGAAGCGGGCGGCCGAACTTGTCGAGGAACTCGCGCTCCATGACGATGCCGTGCGGCGGGCCGTGGAACGTCTTCACGTAGTGAGTCGGAATGCGCATGTCCTCGAGGCGCAGCGACTTCAGCGGCTTGAAGCCGAAGACGTTGCCGATGATCGAGGACGAGAGGTTGGCGATGGAGCCTTCCTCGAAGAGATCGATGTCGTACGCGATCCGTGCGATGTACTGATCGGTGCCCGGAACGGCGTCGACCCGGTAGGCCTTGGCCTGGTAGTGCTTGTGATCGGTGAGGCGGTCCGTCCAGACAACCGTCCAGGTCGCCGTGGAGGACTCTCCCGCCACTGCAGCAGCGGCTTCGATCGGATCGACACCGGGCTGCGGAACGATCCGGAAAGCCGCGAGGATGTCGGTGTCCTTCGGAACGTAGTCTGCGTCGTAATAGCCCATTTCGGCATACGGCGCGACTCCGGAGTCCCAGCGCTTCTTGTTCTCGAGGCTGGTCCCGTCAGTCGGTGATCCACTCATGAAATTGTCTCTCCCGCTCGGTCGATGGGTACTGCGAGGTTACGACAAGCACTAATAGAGTGCAAATAAGAGTTTGCGTGTTTTTCATCGCGTAAAACTTATATGTCGGTCTCACCCGTGAGCCTATCACCGCCAACTCCCCGATCTGCTTGAATCGATCCATGGCTGCGCTCTACCGCAAGTACCGTCCACAGAGCTTCGCGGAGGTCGTCGGCCAGGAGGCGGTCGTCCGCACGCTGACGAACGCGATCGCCTCCGACCGCATCCGGCAGGCCTACCTCTTCGCCGGTCCGCGTGGGACAGGCAAGACCTCGCTCGCCCGGATTCTCGCCAAGTCGGTCAACTGCACCGAGGGCCCGACCGCCGCCCCGTGCGGTCTCTGCAACTCGTGCGTCGGGATCACGAACGGCAACTCGCTCGACGTGATCGAGATGGACGCGGCCTCCCAGCGCGGGATCGACGACATCCGCGACATCCGCGAACGCGTCATCCTGCAGCCGGTCGAAGGCCGCTCGAAGGTCTACATCCTCGATGAGGCCCACCAGCTCACCGATGCGGCCTGGAACGCGCTGCTCAAGCTGATCGAGGAGCCGCCGCCGCACCTCCTCTTCATCTTCTGCACGACGGAGCTGCAGAAGGTGCTCCCGACCGTGCGCTCGCGCTGCCAGACCTTCGTCTTCCAGCGCCCCCGCCCCGCCGAGGTCGTGCGCAAGCTGCGCCGGGTCGCCGACGCCGAGCAGATCGACGTGCCGGACGCCGCGCTCGCGCTGATCGCCCGTGGCGGACGTGGTGCCTACCGCGACGCCGAGTCGACCCTCGACCAGCTCTCTGCCTCGACCGGCGGTGCGATCACGGTGCAGGACGCCCTCCTGCTGCTCGGCGCCGTCGAGGAGGAGGTGCTCTTTCGCATCTGCGACCTCATCGTCGATGGCGACACCGCGGGGCTGCTCGTGTTCCTGGAGGAGCTCTCCGAGCGTGGCCAGGACATGGGTCGGCTCGTCTCCGACCTGCTCGAACACCTTCGCCACCTGATGCTCGTCCAGCACACCGGAGAGGTGCCGGACACGCTCCCGATCACCGACGAGACCCGCGAGCGGCTCCGCGAGCAGGCCCACCAGCTGCTCGCCCCGACCGTGCTACGCCTGATCGACCTTCTGTCGGTCGCACTCGACGAGCAGCGCCACGGCGGCGATCCGCGGCTGCCGCTCGAGCTCGCACTCGTGAAGGTAACCCGTCCGGGCTCCGATCTGTCGCGCGAGTCGCTCGCCTTCCGGCTCGAGCGCCTCGAGCACGGCGCACCGCCGCACGCACCTGTTGCCCCCGCGGCCGCACCGCCGGCCGCGGGCCCGCCGGCCGCGCCGACTCCTCCCGCACCGGCCCCACCCCGCGCCGAGCCGGCGTCGCCCGAGCCCCAGCCCGTCGCCGCCGTCGACACCTCCGTCGCCGTCGGGGAGACCCCGCCCCCGGTCGCGCCCGCCGAGCAGCCCATCGCCGCCTTCGACCCGTCGGCGATGCCGGCCCTCGACTTCGGCCAGCTCGTCGAGGCCTGGAAGCGATCCGTGCTCCCGGCCGTCGAGGCCCGCTCGATCCCAACCGTGTCGGTGCTCCACGAAGGGCACCCTGCCGCCCTCGATGGCGAGACGCTCACGATCGAGTTCCCTCCCGAGTCGTCGTTCCACCGTCAGCGCGCCGAGGAGCCGAAGAACGCCGGCATCCTGCAGGATGCCCTCTACGAGATCACTGGTCGTCGGCTGGAGCTCGTGTTCGCCGTCGGCGAGAACCGCCGCCCCGCAAGCGACGAGGCCAAGCGGCCCGTGACCGAGGATGAGCTCCAGGATCTCCTGAAGAGCACCTTCGGCGCCCGCCAGGTCGAGGAGTAGCCCGACCCGCCCGGCGGCTCCGGCCGACCGAGCAGGGCACAATGGCGCGATGTTCAACGGCTCGGTCTTCAGTCCATCAGTCGAGAACCTCGTCGCGCAGCTCACACGGCTCCCCGGCGTCGGGCAGCGAACGGCGCAGCGGCTTGCGTTTCACATCCTTCAGCGCCCGACGGAGGAGGCCCTCGCGCTCGCAGCGGCCCTGACCGAGGTGAAGGAGCGCGTGCGGTTCTGCCGCGACTGCGGCAATCTGACAGAGGACGAGACCTGCGCGATCTGCCTCGACCCGCGCCGTGATCGCTCGATGATCTGCGTCGTCGAGCAGCCCGTCGATGTCATCTCACTCGAGCGCACCCACGAGTACCGGGGGCTCTACCACGTCCTCGGTGGCGCACTCAGCCCGATCGACGGCGTCGACCCGAGCGATCTCCGCATCGACGAGCTGATCAGCCGGGTCGAGGCAAACACCGTGCAGGAGGTCGTGCTGGCAACGAACCCGACCATGACGGGCGAGGCGACGGCCGCGTACGTCGCCGATCGGCTGCGTCAGCGCGTGCGCGTCACGCGCCTCGCAAGCGGCCTTCCGGTCGGCGGCGACCTCGAGTACGCCGACGAGGTCACGCTCGGCCGAGCACTCTCAGGGCGACGCGAGATCTAGCGGTCTACAATCGAAGATGATGAAACGCGCCGCCGGCCTCGTCTTCGTCCTGCTTGCCATGCTCGCGTTCGCGGGCGGCGCTGCCGGTCACCAGACGACGGTGGTCGCGACCCTCAACGGCTCGTGCGGCTCTGAGGACACCTTCGACCCGTTCGGCAGCCTGATCAAGAGCGTCGAGACGTGCACTGCGTCCGGCCACTGCGAGTGTGACGGCAGGACGGCGCTCTCCTACCAGACGGTCACCGCGTTTCCCGGCTCGCGCGTGATCGCCCGCATGACCGGCTCGATCACCGCGACGAGCGCCGCCGGGAGCGTCCGGGTGATGCTCGGCGGGAAGCGCGATGCCACCGGCCCGTCACACGGAACCTGGACGCTCTCCAAGGTCTCGGGGTACGCCGGCAAAACATTCAAGAAGAGCGGCACCTTCTCGAGCGACGCGGCGATCGGCTCGGCCATCTTCGGCACGAACGGTCATCGCGTGACCATCAAGATCACGCTGCTCAACTGGTTCTCCTAGAGGCATGACTGCCTCCGGGCGGCCGGTACCCTTCGCCTCGTGAGGCTCAGAACCGACACCAGCATCGGCGTCGTCGGAGCGACGGGCGCCGTCGGCACCGTCACGCTCGGGCTGCTGCGCGACCGCGGCTACTCGAACATCCGGGCGTTTGCCTCGGCCCGGTCCGCCGGACGCGATCTCGACGGTGTCGTGATCGAGGAGGCGACCCCCGAGGTTCTCGAGGCCGGCGGAGTCGACATCTTCCTCTTCTCGGTCGGCACCGACTCCTCGCGCGAGCTCGTCCCGCACGCGGTGAAGAGCGGCGCGGCCGTCATCGACAAGTCGTCTGCTTACCGCCTTGAGCCCGGGATCCCGCTCGTCGTGCCGGAGGTGAACGGTGCGCGCGCCTTCGAGGGGCCCGGCATCATCGCGAACCCGAACTGCTGCACGATCCCGCTCGCCTGCGTCCTGAAGCCGCTCCACAGCGCCGTCGGCCTGACCCGCGTGCGTGTCGCGACCTACCAGTCGGTCTCCGGCGCGGGCGCGAAGGCGATGGACCGCCTCGCGAACGAGGACTCCTCGACCCACGACCTGCGGATGGACTGGGAGTTCGACGGCGAGGAGTTCGACGAGGAGTCAAAGCTGCGCGCCGAGACGCAGAAGATCATGGAGCTGCCCGACCTGCCGCTCCAGGCGACCTGCGTCCGTGTCCCCGTGATGGTGGGCCACGCCGAGGCGATCTGGATCGAGACCGACGAGCCGCTCTCGGCCGACCAGGCCCGCTCGATTCTCGGAGCGGCGCCATCGATCCAGCTCGAGGAGTTCCCGTCGCCCGGCAAGGCCGCCGGCATCGACAACGTCCTCGTCGGCCGCATCCGCAATGACCCGACGGTCGAGAACGGCATCGCCCTCTTCCTTGCGAGCGACAACCTCCGCAAGGGTGCCGCGCTGAACGCGATCCAGATCGCCGAGCTGCTCATGGCCGGCGACCGCACCGCCGCCTAGCGACCGCTCAGGGACGCGGCGCGGGAAGCGGCTCCGGCAGGAACGCCTCCTTCACGACGCGCAGCACCCTGTCGCGACGGCCCGGAGCGACAGGCACGACACCGTGCAGGTCGAGCCGGGCGAGCCCGATCCGCCCCGCCGCGCGAATGACCCGGAAGCCGAAGTCCTCGAGGAAGTCGGCGGGGAACACCGTCCGATGCACGCGGAATCGCTCGTAGGCAGACTCGCCCTCGGGGTAGCGGTAGGCAAACGTCTCGATCGAGGCGGCGCCCCGGTCGCGTGCCTCGCCGATCGCCGCCAGGAAGAGCGACTGCAGCACCCACGGGCTCGACTCGTCGACGATGTAGGCACACGCAACGAACACGGCGTCGTCCGAGGGCGGCCCGGCCGGGAGCTCCTGGGCGCGCGGGAAGAGTGACGCGGGGCCGTACTGCATCGAGCCGAGCACGCGGCCGTCGTCGTCGTAGTACACCGTCCCGAAGGCGCCGATCTCGTCCTCGACCTTCTCGGCCCAGCGATCCTTCTCGGCCGTTCGCCTGCCGCGTGACTGCCACCAGACGCAGTCGTGACACACCGCTGGCGCCGTCAGCAGCGTCAGGCGGTTGAGCGGCGCCAGCTTCGGCGCGGCCAACTACGCCTCGAGCTTCTCGATCACCGGGGCGACCGAGACGACGTGCCGCTTGAACTTCAGGTCCGACTCGTCGAGCCCCGCCGCCACACCGATCAGCTGCGAGAGGTGAAGGATCGGCATCTGGAAGTCGCGGCCGGTCTGCTCGCGGAGCTTCGACTGCCAGGCATCGAGCGAGAGGTGACAGAGCGGGCACGGGGTGACCATCGCGTCGGCCCCGGCCTCGATCGCCTGCTCGATCGGCTGAATCAGCTCCGCGAGCGCTGTCTCCTCACGCGCCTGGATGATCGGGAAGCCGCAGCACTTGAGCTTTGCCGGGTAGTCGATCGCCTCACCGCCGCAGGCCTCGATGATCCGCTCGAGCGAGCCCGGGTTGTTCGGGTCCTCGAACCCCATCACCTTGGACGGGCGAAGGATCTGGCAGCCGTAGAACGGCGCCACCTTCAGCCCCTTGAGCCCCTTGTGCGCGGCCTGCTGGAGGCGCTCGTAGCCCTCGCCCTCGGCGATCTCCCAGAGCAGGTGGCGGACGTCGACGTCGTTCTCGTAGGCCGGCACGCCGACGGAGAGCAGGTTCGAGTTGACGCGAGCGCGAAGCTCCGGGTCGCCGATCAGCTGCCAGTTCGCCTGGCGCAGGTTGAGCGTGCAGACGTTGCAGACGGTCAGCAGCGTGTCCGAGCCGGTGTCGGCGGCGTAGGCAAGGATGCGGGCGTTGAGATGGAGGTAGTAGTCGGGCTCCGCCTCGTGAATATCGCCGGCGCCGCAGCAGGTGACCGACTCGAGCTCGATCAGCTCCAGGCCGACCTTCGGCGCGAGCGCCCGGGTCGAGGAGTCGAGCTCCTTCGCCGAGAGCGACGCGAGACAGCCCTTGTAGTACGCGACGCGCTTCATTCGGCCGGTCCTTCCTTCTCGCTCGGGAGGTACGGCGCCGGGAACGAGCCTGGGCCGTACGGGTCGTGTGCACTGTCATGAAAGCCGTGCTGGAGCTTCGCCAGGCCGCGCTCGCCCTGGACGATGCCGGCGAACCCGCCCATGTCCTGCTCGCGCAGCAGATCGTGAAGCCGACGGGACTCGCGCACATCTCTTGCGACATGCGGCGGAAACGGGGTCGGAACCTTGCCGGCGCGGGCAAGGCCGACTGCGAACTTGGCCTGCTTGATCGACTCGATGATGCCCTGCGTCTTCGGAACGAGTTCGGTCTCGCGCAGCCAGCCTGTGGTCTTCGCCGAGGTGACGAACCACTTGGCGTGCTTCGCGCCCATGTCGCGGTCGATGCCCTCCTTGATCGACTCGGCACCGAGCTTTGCGATCGCCTCGCGCGGATCGACGCCCTTCGGGCAGCGCTCCGTGCAGTAGTAGCAGCGGGTGCATTCCCAGAGGCCGTGCTCGCCGCTCAGCGCCTCGAGGCGGTCGACCTTGGCACCGTCACGCGGATCACCGACGAAGCGCATCGCCTTGGCGAGCGCCTGTGGGCCGACGAAGTCGGGGCTCGACTCCATCGTGTTGCACTCCGAGACGCAGAGACCACAGTTGATGCAGAGCGACTCCTTGTGCACGGCGTCCATCCGCTCGCGCGAGATGATGTGCTCGCGCCCGGCGGTCGGCTCCAGGTAGCCGGCCTTGAGGTACGGGTCGACGGAGCGAAACTTCGCCCAGAACGGCTCCATGTCGACGACGAGGTCCTTGACGATCGGCAGGTTGCCCATCGCCGAGATCACCGGGATGCGGCCCTCCTGCGCGATGTCGTACATGCGCACCTTGCAGGCGAGCACCGAGACGCCGTCCATCCGCATCCCGCACGAGCCGCAGATCATCATCCGGCAGCTCTTACGATAGGCAAGCGACCCGTCGTGGCGCTCCTTGATGATGTCGAGGACGTCGAGGAGTGTCGCCCACTCGGGCGCCTCGACCTCGTACTCGCGCTGCGCGCGTTCACCGGTGGCGGAGTTCGACCGCCAGATCTTCAGGGCGACCTTCATCCGTTGCCTCCGATCGTCGAATCGCCGCTCTCGACCTGCGCTGCGGGCGGCTCGGACACGGCCACCTTGCCACCGACCGTGAGGAAGTCCATGGTCAGAAGCACGCGCGCCAGCTTCGGCTTGGCCGGATCGAGCCGCGCGCGGTAGTCGAGGGCGACGCGCCGGATGAAGCCATCCTTGTCGATCCACGCATCAACGGGAGCGTAGACCGCGTGGGTCAACTGCTCGATCGGATCGGTCGCCGGAAACTGCCTGACCGTGACCTTGTAGTGCGTGAGGGCAAGTCCGCCGAGCGCCGTGGAGCCGACCTTGGTCGCGCCGGTGACGCGGGCGAGAATGCCGAACACGTCGGCCGGTGTCTCGGCGGTGAGCCCCTTGAAGTCGAAGCCGAGCGTCGCACCCGAGGTGGCCAGGTCGATCTTGATCCACTGCTTCCCCGCGGGAAGCGCCCCCGCGATCAGCGGCGAGCGAAGCCAGATCGTCTCCTGGTTGAAGATCTCCTCGACGGAGGTGTTGCCGCTGCCGCCGCCCAGCGTGAGGGTGTAGCTCCCGATCTCCTTGACCGTGTCGTAGACACCGCTGCCGTTGAGGTTCAACATTGTCGTGCCAAGCACGAGCCGCCCGCTCAGACCGAGCTTCGAGATCGGCTGGGCCGCTGTCGTCGTGACGGCGTCGATGAGTTCCTGGGCGGCGGGCGAGGCCATCGGGGCGGCCGCGGCAGTCGTCGTCGCCTGGGTCGTGGTCGTGGTGGCGGTGCCGCTGCCGCCGCACCCGGCCGACACGAGGGCGAGGGCAACGACGGGGACGAGCGCGAGGTGGCGCATCAGTAGGACCGCGACTCTGGCTGCCACTTCGTGATCGTGACGGGCGTCCAGTCGAGCTCGACCTTCCCGTTCACGAGGCGCGTGCGTGAGTGCTTGAGGAAGTTCTCGTCGTCGCGCTCGGGGAAGTCGTCGGGCCGTGCGTGGGCGCCGCGGCTCTCGGTGCGGGCGAGCCCGGCGGTGAGCATGCACTCGGCAATCTCGATGCACGAGCCGAGCTCGAGCGCCTGCGTGAGGTCGCTGTTGAAGATCTCTCCCTTGTCCTCGACGACGACGGAGCGGTAGCGCTCCTTGAGCGAGGCGATCGTCTCGATCTGGGCCTCCATCTGATGCCCACGGCGGAACACGCCGAAGTTCTCGAACATCGAAGAGCCGAGGTCGTCCCGGATCTGCCAGGGCCGCTCGCCCTCTGTCCGTGCGAGCAACTCGCCCAGCTCCCGCTCTGCGTCGGCGAGCGCGGCTGCCGAGATCTCCGCGCCGCCGCGGGCTGCGAATGCGCCCTCAGCTGCCGCCGCGCCTGCGCGCCGACCAAAGGTGATCGTCTCCATCAGCGAGTTGCCGCCAAGGCGGTTTGCACCGTGCACGGAGACGCAGGCGGTCTCGCCCGCGGCGTAGAGGCCGGGCATCTCGGTGAGGCCGTGAACGTCGGTCGAGACGCCACCCATGTGGTAGTGGGCACCCGGCCGAACGGGCACCGGCTCGTAGATCGGATCGACGCCGGCGTAGGTCATCGCAAGCTCGCGCGAGCCGGGCAGCCGCGAGATGATCTTCTCGGCGCCGAGGTGACGCATGTCGAGCATCACGTTGCCGTTGATGCCCCGTCCCTGATCGATCTCGGTCTGCTCGGCACGGGACACGACGTCGCGCGAGGCAAGCTCGATCGCGTTCGGCGCGTAGCGCTCCATGAAGCGCTCGCCGTCCTTGTTGATCAGATAGGCGCCCTCACCGCGACAGCCTTCGGTGAGCAGGATCCCGGTCGGGTAGAGCGTCGTCGGGTGGAACTGCATGAACTCCATGTCCTTGAGCGGCACCCCGGCGCGCAGCGCCATCCCTGTCCCGTCACCCGTGCAGGCATACGCGTTCGTGGTGATCCGGTAGACGCGGCCGATCCCGCCCGTTGCAAGCACGACCGACTTGCCGCCGATCGCCTTGAGGCCGCCGTTCAGGAGATCCCACGCGATCACTCCACGGCAGCGGCCGCCGTCCTCGACGAGCTTCCAGGCGAAGTACTCCTCGTAGACCTTGATCCCGCGCTTGACGAGCTGCTCGTAGAGCACCTGGATCAGCACGTGACCTGTGATGTCGGCGGCGTAGACGGTGCGTGGCGACCCACCGGCGCCAAACTTGCGTTGCGCGAGCTTGCCGTCGTCGCCCCGGCTGAAGACCGCGCCCCAGTTCTCCAGCTGGTAGATGTCGCCCGGCGCCTCGCGCGCGAAGATCTCGATCGCGTCCTGGTCACCGAGGAAGTCCGAACCCTTGACGGTGTCGCGCGCATGCGACTCCGGATCGTCCGTCCCCTCGTTACCGAGCGCAGCGTTGATCCCGCCCTCGGCCGCGCCAGAGTGGCTGCGGGTCGGGTGGAGCTTCGAGACGACCGCAACATCTGCACCGGCATCGAAGGCTTCGATGGCCGCCCGCATACCGGCACAGCCGGCACCGATCACGAGTACGTCGTGCGCAGCGTCCAAGAGACCGGAGGCTATCGGAACCGCACTCGGGGTGAGGTGCTCAGACCTTCGGCCCGCCAGCGCGAACCTCAGGGTCGACGTCGGGGAACTTCTCGAAGTTCTCCTCGAACATCCGCGCGAGCTCGAGCGCCGTCGCGTCATAGGCGGCCGGGTCGCGCCAGGTACCCCGGGGATCGAGCAGCGTGCGGTCGACGCCGGGCACCGAGACGGGCACCTCGAAGCCGAAGATCGGGTCGGTGCGGTACTCGACGTCGTCGAGCTTGCCGTCGAGCGCGGCATGCAGGAGCGCGCGCGTGGCCTGGATCGGCATCCGGTGGCTGCCCGGCTCTCCGAACTGGCCGCCCGTCCAGCCGGTGTTGACGAGCCACATCCCCGGGCGATGCTGGCGGAGCTTCTGGCCGAGGAGCTCGGAGTAGACAGCTGGAACCTGCGGTAGGAACGGCCCACCGAAGCACGGGGAGAACGTCGGGGCGGGATGGGTGGCCCCGATCTCCGTTCCCGCGAGGCGGGCGGTGAAGCCCGAGAGGAAGTGGTACCGGGCCTGCGCGATCGTGAGCCGCGCGATCGGCGGCATGATCCCGAACGCGTCCGCCGTCAGGAACACGACGTTCTTCGGGTGTCCGGCGAGCTTCGTCGGGAGCGAGTTCGAGATCTGCTCGAGCGCGTAGGCGGCCCGGGTGTTCTCGGTCTTGGCGTCGCTGTCGAGATTCAGACGGCCGCGCGCGTCGATCACGACGTTCTCGAGGAGCGTCCCGAACGTCTGCGTCGTCCCGTAGATCTCGGGCTCCGCCTCCGCCGAAAGCCTGATCACCTTGGCGTAGCAGCCACCCTCGAAGTTGAAGATCCCGGTGTCGCCCCAGCCGTGCTCGTCGTCACCGATCAGCCGGCGCTGCGGCTCGGCCGAGAGCGTCGTCTTGCCGGTGCCGGAGAGGCCGAAGAAGATCGCGACGTCGCCGTACGTCCCGACGTTCGCCGAGCAGTGCATCGGGAGGACGCCCTCGAGTGGCAGCTTGTCGTTCAGCAACGTGAAGACCGACTTCTTGATCTCACCGGCGTAGTACGTGCCGCCGATCAGCACCTCCTGGCGCGTCGGATGGATCGCGATGAACGTGCCGCTGCGCGTGCCGTCGACCTCCGGATCGGCCTCGAACGCCGGTGCGTGCAGCACGAGCGTGTCGGGGCGGAACGCGTCGAGTTCGGGGTCGTCGAGCCTGATGAACATCACGCGCGCAAACAGGGCATGGTGGGCCATTGGCGTGACCACACGCACCGAGAGCCTCGAGGTCGGATCGGCGCCGGCGAACGAGTCGGCGACGTACAGGTCGCGCTCCGACAGGTGCGCGGTGACCTTGTGCCTCAGCCGGTCAAACTGCTCCTCGGTGAGCGGCTGGTTGACCTTGCCCCACCAGATGCGCCTCTCTGACCCAGGCTCGCGAACGACGAACTTGTCCTCGGCCGACCGCCCTGTGTGACGGCCCGTCTCGACGACGAAGGCACCACCATGCGCGATCGCGCCTTCTTCACGGCGCAGCGCATGCGTGTAGAGCAGCGGCGTCGTCAGGTTCCAGTGGACGGAGCCCTTCGGATCCAGACCGTGCGGGACAAGGCTTCTCTGGTCGATCGGCGCGCCCACGGGCCGATTTATCATAGGTCGGCCGCTGGCCCGACGCCGAGCGCTAGATCTGCCAGTCGCCGCCGACGAGCACCGGGATTCGCTCGCCGCTCGCGGTGACACCGGTGACCACCATCTCGGGTGATCCGATCATAAAGTCGATGTGGATTCCGCTGACGTTCACGCGCTCGGCGTCCTCCGCCTCGACGGCGAACGGGAAGCCGTTTCCGAGCGCAATGTGGCTGGCGGCGTTCTCGTCGAGGAGCGTGTCGTAGAAGACGGTGCCGAGCGGGCCGATCCGGCCGTGGCGGTCAACGAGTGCCACCTCGCCGAGACGGGCCGACCCATCGTCGTAGGCGACCTTCGACTGCATCGCGACGCCGTTCTCCTCGGCCTCGACCTCGACCGCGCGGCCTCCCTCGAAGCGAACCTTCAGACCGCGGACGATCGCGCCGTCCTTCAGCACGAGCGGCTTGGTCGAGGTGACGTACCCCTCGGTGCGCGTCGGGTCGGGAGTCGTGAAGACCTCCTCGGTCGGGATGTTCGGCATGTGCCAGAGGCCGTTGCGCGTCTCGAAGTCGGCAGCGAGCCAGCGGCCGGTCGGCAGCAGCCCGACGGCGAGCTCCGTGCCCGGGCCCTTGAACTCGAGCCTGTCGAAGTGGCAGTCGGTCAGGTTCTTGGCGGAGGTCTTGAGCGTCGCCATGCGCTGCTCCCATGCGGCGCCCGGGTCGGGCTCGTCGAGTCGGAGGACGTGCCAGAGCTCCTGCCAGAGCTTCTCGTACGCGGCGTCCGGATCGAGCCCAGGGTAGACGAGCTTGGCCCAGGCCGGATGTGGGCACGGGACGATCGTCCAGTTCGTGGAGCGGTCGTCGATCACCTTCGACGCCTCCTTCAGCCACGGCAGCATGTCGCGGCCGAGCCGTGCGGGGTCGAGGCCGTTCAGCACGTCGGGCGCGACGATCCCGGCAAAGCCGATGCGTGCATCGCCCCTCTCGCCCAGCGTCACGAGGCGGTTGGCGTACCACGGCGGCACGAAGTCGAGCGTGTCCTCGTTCGCGTACGCGATCCGGGCGCGCTTGACGTACGGGTCGAAGTACGCGACGTCGACGAACCGAGCGCCGCGCTTGTACGCAGCCTCCGCGATCGCGCGTGCGAGCTCCTCCTGGCCGACCGTCGGCCCGAGAGCGACGACCTGGCCCGGCTGCACGTTTGCGCCGTGCACAGCCAGTTCCGCGAGGGTGTGAAAGCGTTCGTCCACGGCAGGCGATCGTACCGGGGGCGCGAACAGGCTGCTTGTGACCATTTCGGATGCGATCGACCGTTACCTCCACGTCGCCGGCATCTCCGAGGCGACGCGGAAGGCCTACGGCGCCGACCTCCGCGACTTCGTCGAGTGGTTCGGTGCCAACCGGCCGATCGAGGAGATCGATGTGCGCGTGCTCTCCGACTACACCGCCGACCTCGGCCGAGCTCGCCGCGACGGTGGCCGGCTTGCGCCGTCGACGATCTCGCGTCGCCTCGCCGCTGTCCGCTCGCTTGTCCGTCATGCCCTCGGCCCCGCGCGCGTGCCCGACGTCCCGCTCGCACCGCGCCACGTGCAGCGTCTCCCCGACGCGCCCAAGGTCAGCGAGATCGACGCGCTCCTCGCCGCCACCGACCCGTCGGCTGGCCCGCTCGCGCTGCGCAACCGCGCGCTCCTCGAGCTCGTCTACTCCGCCGGCCTGCGCAGCGCCGAGGCGGTCGGGCTCGACCTGATCGACGTCGACTTCGAGCAGGAGCACGTTCACGTTCGCGACGGGAAGGGCGGCAAGGATCGGATCATCCCGCTCGGCGAGGAGGCAGCCCACTGGATCGCCTCGTACCTCCGCACCGCGCGGCCGCAGCTCGCACGCGGCGCCGAGAACGCGGTCTTTCTCTCCGCCCGCGGCCGACGTCTCGACACCTCGTCGATCCGACGGCTCCTGCCCCACCCGCACAGGCTGCGCCACTCATTCGCTACACACCTGCTGGAGGGCGGTGCCGACCTGCGGACGATCCAGGAGCTGCTCGGCCACGCCTCGCTCTCGACCACCCAGATCTACAGCCATGTCGATGCCAAACGACTCCGCCGTGTCTACGACCGCTCCCATCCGAGATCCTGAGGTCGAAGGGTTCCTCGCGCTCCTCGCCGCACGGCGGGCGGCGATGACCGTCGATGCCTACCGGCGCGATCTGGCGCAGCTCTCGGCGTTCCTCGGCAAGCCGATCTCGGCTGCGACGCTCGACGAGCTCGAGCAGTACACGGCGAAGCTCCGTGACGACGGGCTCTCGACGGCGACGGTGGCGAGGCGCACCGCCGCGGCACGCACGTTCTTTCGCCACCTCCAGCTCGTCGGAGCGCGGGGCGACAACCCGGCGGCCGAGCTCGAGCTGCCACGCCGGACACGAAAGCTGCCTCGCACGCTCTCACCCGCAGAGGCCGAGCGGCTGATCGAGGCCGCGAACGCTGCGACCCCGCGCGGCCTGCGCGACCGTGCGCTCGTGGAGCTGCTCTATGGCACCGGGCTGCGTGTCTCGGAGGCGATGAGCCTTGAACGAAACGGCGTCGACCTCGACGAGCGCCTGGTGCGCGTGGTCGGGAAGGGCGGAAAGCAGCGGATCGTCCCCGTGGGCCGCGAGGCCGTCGCGGCGCTCCGGCGCTACCTGTCGCGGGGGCGGCCGCACCTCGACCGGCGCCACCGGCCCGAGCTGTTCCTGAATGCGAAGGGAGGCGGGCTCACTCGCGCCGGCGCGTTCCTGATTCTGCGTCGGCTGGCGGCAGCTGCCGGGCTCGAGCCCGAGCGCGTCCACCCCCACCTGCTGCGTCACTCGTTCGCAACGCACCTGCTGGAGGGCGGCGCCGACCTCCGTAGCGTCCAGGAGATGCTCGGGCACGCCGACCTCGGAACGACCGAGCTCTACACCCACATCTCGAACCGTCGCCGCCGCGAGCTGTACTTCAGCGCGCACCCGCACGCCAAGCGGCGTGACGACGAGCCTGCCTAGCGTCCCTCGCTACCTGGCGGGGCCGGACTTGCGACGCAGGATCTGGGCGACCTTGGAGGCCGCGTCACGGAGATCCTTGCTCTGCTCGTCGTTTGCAGCGAGGCTCGTGAGGATCGCGATCGTTGCGCGGTCACCAGAGCCGTTTCGGAGAGCGACGATCGCAAGACGGCGGACGGCGTCGTTGCCGTCGCGGTCTGCGAGATCGTGCAGGAGCGCCCGCAGGCCGTTGATCACGCCGGGATGGTCGCGCGAGAGCGCCTCGAGCGAGAGGAGGGCCGAGCCGCGACAGGCCGGGCTCTCGTCCTCGAGGCCGCGGCGAAGCAGCTCGAGCTTCTGGCGGAAGCGAAACTGGGCGATCGCCCGATACGCAGCGGCGCGCTCGCGGTAGTCGGCCGAACGGGCCGCCATCTCGAGGTCGTCGTCCCACTGCGTGCGCAGCGTCGCGAGCTCCTGCTCGGCGCCTGCCTCGGCGAGAGCGTCGGCCTTGGCTGCTGCCTCGGCGAGGTTCATGGGCGTTCCACCGACCGAGTCAGCCGACCGGTGATCGCCGTCTCGACTGCGTTCATGCCTCCGAGACCGGGCCGAAGATCGTCCACGTGTCGAACGCTACCGCATTCACTTCGCGGTAAACCCGACGCGAGCCGAGCACCTTCCACGAGGGGCCTGGCCCGCGGGACCGTACAATCCGCATCCCGATGGCACATCGCGTCACACTCATCCCCGGAGACGGAACCGGCCCAGAGCTCACCGAGGCGACCCGCCGCGTGCTCGAAGCGACCGGTGTTGCGTTCGAGTGGGACGTGCAGCCTGCCGGCGCCGACGTCATGGCAGCCCACGGCGGCAACCCGCTTCCCGACGAGACGCTCGAGTCGATCCGCCGAAACGGCGTCGCACTGAAGGGCCCGATCACGACGCCTGTTGGTGACGGCTTCCGCTCGGTCAACGTCGCCCTGCGCAAGGAGCTCGACCTCTACGCCCAGGTGCGCCCCTGCAAGACCTACGAGGGCGTCCGCACCCGCTACGAAGACGTCGACCTCGTCATCGTCCGCGAGACCACCGAGGACATCTACGCCGGGATCGAGTTCGAGCACGGCACGCCCGACGGCGTCGCGCTGATCGACTGGCTCACCGCGCACGGCCAGACGCTCCCCCAGCCCGACTCGGGGATCTCGATCAAGCCGATCTCGGTCAGCGGTACCCGCCGCGTCTTCGAGTTCGCGTTCGACTACGCGCGCAAGATGGGACGCCACAAGGTGACCTCCGTCCACAAGGCGAACATCATGAAGTTCACCGACGGCCTCTGGCTGCGCGAGTCACGCGCCGTCGCCGAGCAGAACACCGACGTCGAGTTCGAGGATCGGATCGCCGACAACATGTGCATGCAGCTCGTGCAGCGCCCCGAGGAGTACGACGTGCTGGTGCTGCCGAACCTGTACGGCGACATCATCTCCGACCTTGCAGCCGGCCTCGTCGGCGGGCTCGGCGTCGCGCCGGGTGCGAACTTCGGCAAGGGCGTTGCAGTGTTCGAGCCGACCCACGGCTCTGCCCCGAAGTACGCCGGCCAGAACAAGATGAACCCGCTTGCGCAGATGCTCTCCGGGATGCTCATGCTCCGTCACCTCGACGAGCACGACGCGGCAGCCCGGCTCGAGAACGCGATCGCCGATCTGATCCGCGAAGGCAAGAGCGTCACGTACGACATGAAGCCGCATCGCGACGAT
This sequence comes from Actinomycetes bacterium, assembly GCA_037142875.1. Classification (GTDB taxonomy): domain Bacteria; phylum Actinomycetota; class Thermoleophilia; order Gaiellales; family Gaiellaceae; genus PALSA-600. The sequence continues at coordinate 28,936 of JBAWZV010000010.1, forward strand.
CCGACCGCTGTCGGCACTAGCGATGTCGCCGACGCGCTGGTAGACAAGCTCCAGCAATGAGCGCAAGGGCGAAGATCACCATCGTCGGGGCCGGCAATGTCGGCGCCACGTGTGCTCAGGTGCTCTCCGTCCATGACTACGCCGATATCGCCCTCGTCGATATCAAGGAGGGCCTGCCGCAGGGCAAGGCGCTCGACATCAACGAGATGGGCGCGGTGCTCGGGTACGAGCCGAACGTCGTCGGGACGAACAGCTACGCGGAGACCGCCGGCTCGACCGTCGTCGTGATCACCGCGGGCCTCCCGCGCGCGCCCGGAATGAGCCGCGACGATCTCGTCAGCACGAACGAGAAGATCGTCGCGAGCGTGATCGCGCAGGTCGTCGAGCACTCACCCGACGCGATCATCGTCGTCGTCTCGAACCCGCTCGACGCGATGTGCCACGTTGCGAAGACCGTCTCCGGTCTGCCGCGCGAGCGCGTGCTGGGAATGGCCGGCATCCTCGACACCGCTCGCTTCTCGACATTCATCGCCTGGGAGACGGGCACGTCGGTGAAGGACGTGCAGACCCTCGTCCTCGGGGGGCATGGCGACCAGATGGTTCCGGTCGTGAGCGCGACCCGTGTAGGCGGCGTGCCGCTGCGCAAGCTCGTCTCCGACGAGCGGATCAGCGCGATGATCGAGCGAACGGCGAAGGGCGGCGGCGAGATCGTCAACCTGCTCGGCACGTCGGCCTGGTACGCCCCCGGCGCCGCAGCCGCGCAGATCGTCGACTCGATCATGCTCGACGAGAAGCGCGTCCTTCCGTGCGCGACGTACCTCGAAGGCGAGTACGGGATCGACGGGCTGTACGTCGGCGTTCCAGTCAAGGTCGGAGCGCGCGGGATCGAGGAGATCGTCGAGCTCGACCTCGACGAGGACGAGCAGACCGCCCTGCGCCGGTCGGCGGACGCCGTGCGTGAGGTCGTCGGCGTCCTCACGACCTGACCCGCACCACTCCCTCTAAGCTCAGACAGTGGCGTCCGCCCTCCGTGTGCTGAGGCTGTTCACGCCCGTGCGGCTCCTCGGCGTGCTCGCCACCGTCCTCGTCACGACCCTCGTGCTGTGGGTCTTCCCGTCGAGCGACTACATCTTCCTGCCCGACAAGGCGCACCCCGTTGCGCCGCTCGTCACCGTCCAGGGAGGGCATGACCCTCACGGCCCGGGCGCCATCTACTTCGTCGACGTCTACATCCGCAAGGCGACCGTGCTCGAGACGTGGTTCGGCGGCATGCACGACGGAGCCGACCTGCATCCTGCGTCTGACGTAGTCCCGCCTGGCGTCACGAGCGCGGAGCAGCAGACGGTCGATGCCGGCGAGATGCGGACATCGCAGGAGATCGCAGCCGCGGTCGCGCTTCGCTCGCTCGGTGAGAAGGTGACGTGGAAGGACACGGGCGCGCTCGTGACGGCCGTCGAGCCGGGCTTTCCGGCCGTCGGCAAGCTGGCGCCCACGGATGTGATCATCAAGCTCGGAGCCACGCGCGTGCGCACGCCCGACGCGCTGTCGGCTGCGATGCACGCACTCGCGATCGGATCGACGGTGACGTTCACCGTCCGGCGTGGAACACACACCCGTGTCGTCGTGCTCCACACGGTCGCGTCGGCCAAAGGCTCACGGCGAGGTGTCGTCGGAATCCTGCTCGACCGCGCACTCGCGATCGAGCTTCCGCGTCGCGTCTCGATCGACGCCCACGGGGTCGGTGGCCCGTCTGCCGGACTCGCCTTCGCCCTGGAGGTGCGGGAGGAGCTCGGACACGACGTCACGCACGGGCATCGCATCGCCGCGACCGGACAGATCCTGCTCGACGGAACGGTGCTTCCGATCGGCGGGATCAAGCAGAAGACGATCGGTGCGCGGAAGGCCGGCGTCGACACCTTTCTCGTCCCCGCGGGAGCAAATGCGACCGAGGCGCGCCGCTACGCAGGCGGAATTCGAGTGATCGCCGTGAAGAGCTACAGCCAGGCGTTGCACGCTATGGCAACGCTCCCCCAGGCCGCCTGACGAGGGTGCGAAACCCGCCTCTTCGAAAGGGGCGGAAACTGCGCGTTTTCATTCCAGACAAGCCAGGCAGGACTCTCGATGCGCGCGTAGGATCGCGTGTCGTTGATGCCGTCGCCCCGCCCCTCACAGACAGCGAAGGCAAACAAGCAGGCCGCCTCGTGCCAGGACTGCTACTTCCATCGCCGCAGCCTCTGCGCGCTCTCGCTCGAGCAGCCGTGCTCGACCTTCCGAGCGGCCGGTGTGATGCTTCAGCCGCCGCGCCAGGCGCCGCTGACGCCGCGTCCGATCGCCGCCGTCGCCGTCGCCTAGCTGTCGCGCAACACCGCAATACCGCGACAGTCCCTAACACCGGGACTTTCCCGCGCGTGTGGGAGCTGCGGCCCTTGGGCGGCTGAGGTCGGTTAGCCTTCGAGTGCGGCGGCGAGGCGTTCGATGCCCGCGTCGATCTCGTCCGGCGTGACGAAGCTGTAGGCGAGCCGAAGGCTCGTGCCGCTTCCGCCGAAGTCCGTGCCGAGGACGGCCGTGACACCTTGCGCGCGCTCCATGACCTGCTTGGCGACGTTCCCGGCCGGAAGCTCGAGCCAGATGAAGTAGCCGCCCTCAGGGTGCGACCAGCGGGCCTCGGGCATGTGCTTTGCGAGCGCGGCCAGCATGGCGTCCCGCCGCAGCTTCAGCAGGTCGTTGATCCGGCGGAGGTTCGGCTCGAAGAGGCCACGGGTGATGTACTCGTAGACGATCGCCTGACCGAGCAGCACAGGACTGATGTAGGTCGAGTTCGCATCCTCGATCATCCCACCGGCCATGTCACCGGGGAGGATCGTGAAGCCGACACGGAGGCCCGGCGAGATCGTCTTCGAGAACGACGACGTGTAGATCGTCGTCTGGCCGGACAGGTCGAAGTACGCGGGCACCGACTCGCCCTCGAAGCGAACGAGGCCGTACGGGTCATCCTCGACGATCTGGATCCCGCGTGTCTGGGCGATCGAGAGGATCTGCTGGCGGCGCTCGACAGGTGCCGTGCGGCCGGTCGGGTTCTGGAAGGTCGGGATCGTGTAGAAGAACGCGGGCGAGCCAGGCGTCACCCGGAGCTGATCCTCGAACTCCTGCGGCAGCACGCCGTGGTCGTCCATCGTCAGCGTGACGAGGCTCGCGCCCTTACTCAGCAGGATCTTCAGCGGCCGGTCGTAGGTCGGCGCCTCGACGAAGACGGTCTGGTGGCGTGCCATCCGCTCGGCGAGCAGGACGAAGCCCTGGAGGCCGCCGTTCGTGATGACCACCTGGAAGGGGTGCACGTTGAACCACTGGCCGATCAGCTCACGCAGCGGCGTGTAGCCGGCACCGGTGCCGTAGGAGAGGATCGTCTTGCCGTCGCGCTCGAGAACGGTCTTGGCGCAGTCGGCGAGCTCTTCAACGGGGAGACATTCGGGCGCGGGAACGCCGCGCGCAAAGGAGATCGTGTCCATAGCCGTCGAGTGTAGAGGCTATCCCGCAACCAGCGCGGCAACTTCTGAGGGAGTCGTGCCGACCGAAATCCCGACTGCCTCCAGGGCTGCCTTCTTCGCCTGTGCGGTTCCCGACGAGCCCGAGATGATCGCCCCGGCATGGCCCATCGTCTTTCCCGGCGGGGCCGAGAAGCCGGCGATGTAGGCAAATACCGGCTTGGTCATGTGCTCGGCAACGTAGCGGGCGGCCTTCTCCTCCTCGTCACCGCCGATCTCCCCGACGAGGACGATGCGCTCGGTCTCCGGATCGGCCTCGAACCGCGCCAGGATGTCGACGAACGACGAGCCGACGATCGGGTCGCCGCCGATCCCCACGACGGTCGAGTTGCCCAGGCCGAGACCGGCCAGCTCGTGGCCGATCTGGTAGGTCAGCGTCCCCGAGCGCGAGACGAGGCCGACGTCGCCTTCCCGGAAGATCGCGGCCGGCATGATCCCCGCGTTCGCCTTGCCGGGCGAGAGAACGCCGGGGCAGTTCGGCCCGACGAGGGTCGTTCCACGGAGGCGAAGGTAGGCGTAGAGCCGGAGCATGTCGTGCGCCGGGACGTGCTCGGAGATACAGACGATCGACTCGATGCCAGCGTCGCAGGCCTCGTAGATGGCGTCCGCGGCAAAGCGCGCCGGCACGAAGACAAGCGATACGTTCGCCCCGGTCTGCTCGCGGGCCTCGACGACCGTGTCGAAGACGGGGACGCCGTCGACGTCCTGGCCACCCTTGCCGGGGGTGACGCCTGCGACGAGTTTCGTGCCGTAGTCGCGGTTGCGAAGCCCGTGGAAGCGGCCTTCGCTGCCGGTGAGCCCCTGGACGATGAGCCGCGTGTCGCGGTCGATCAGGATCGCCATCAGCCAGGCCTCCCGCGTAGCGCGATGCGCTCCATCGCGAGCATGCCGTCGGCGCCGACACGGTCGGCGAGGAGCTCGCGCGCCCGCTGCGCGTCCTCGCCGGTGGCGCCGGTGCGCTCGAGCCACGGCCGGAACTCGATCGGAACGTCGAGCACGCGGACATCCTCGACGGTCAGGCCTGCGGCCGCGAAGTGCCCGCGCCACTCCTCCTCGGTCAGGTTGCGGCCGTGCGAGGGATCCCGCAGCACCTCGGCCAGCTCGCCGTCCTCGCCCATGTAGAGCGTGTCGACGACGATGACCCGCCGCCCAGCGACGCGGGCAAGCTCGCGCACGGATGCGGCGACGTCGACGAAGTAGTGTGCGGCAACCCGCGTGACCGCGAGGTCGAAGCTCGCGTCAGCAAACAGCAGCTCCTCGGCGAAGCAGATGACGTCGGGCACCATCCCCGGCGAGGAGTCGCAGGTCGTGACCGCGAGGCCCGCGTCGCGCAGCCGACGGGCGACGTGCCCACCGCCCGTTGCAACATCAAGCGCGGTCGCGCACCCTGCAGCCCACTCGACGACGAGGTCGAGGTCGGCGCCCTCGCTGTGGGCCTTGCTCGAGCGGTACACCTCGGCGCGATCGCTCCAGACGTCGGTCATGCGGCCAGCTCCACGGCGCGGCGTGCGGCGTCGATCATCGTCGGCTCGACGTAGAGCCCTGGGTGGCCCGCGAGGAGCGCGCGGCCCTCGGCGGCGTTCGTGCCGTCGAGGCGAACGACGACGGGGACCGCGAGGCCGATGCGCTCGATCGCAGCGAGGATCCCGCGGGCGACCTCGTCGCAGCGCACCATGCCGCCGAAGATGTTGAGGAAGACCGAGCGGACATCGGGGTCGCGGATGATCACGTCAAGCGCGGTCACGACCCAGTCGACCGATCCGCCACCGCCTCCGAGGTCGCAGAAGTTGGCAGGACGGCCACCCGCGACGACGACAAGATCGACCGCCGCCATCGCAAGACCGGCGCCGTTGCTGAGGATCCCGACGCTGCCGTCGAGCTTCACGTATGTCACACCCTTCTCGCGGGCGTAGGCCTCGAGCGGATCTGCGGCGCTGATGTCGCGCAACTCGGCAAGGTCGGGGTGACGGTAGAGGGC
>JBAWZV010000011.1:0-32161 GCA_037142875.1 Actinomycetes bacterium
TCGACGTGCCGCACTTCTGAGCGCCGATGATGATCAGATTGGGGAGCGGCATCGGTTGCCTCCTAGATCGACCACGACGCAAACGACTGGCCCGTGAGCTTCCGGAGCCGCTCGACGTCCGGAGCGAGCAGCTCGGTCAGACGCTCACGCAGCTCATCGCTAGCGACAGGACGGGGAACCGCGGGCCGGTCGAGCACGTTCATGCGTTTCGGGACGAGCGATCCGATCCGCGCTGTCGTCTTCGGGCCGATCGTGTGGTTGAGCGTCTTGACGATGCGCAGGCCGTTCGGGGAGAGCCAGCGGCCCTGGTCGGCGACCTGCATCTGCTCGTCGAAGCTCGGGCTTGTGAACGTCGGATCGACGCCGACGAAGCCGTAGATCCGGCTGAGTGTCGTATCGCGGTCGGTACGAAGGTCGTGCGAGTCGACGACGAGGATCTGCTCCTGCGGGAAGTGGGCGAGGTACCGGTCGAGCTGCATGGCGTAGCGGCTCCGTGCGACGTGCAGGTTGTCTTCGAACTCGGCGAACGTCGTCTCGAACGGCCGCCACTCGTCATCGTGACGGGTCGCGAAGTGCCAGCCGGCAACGGCACGGTCGATCGGGTCGCGGACGAGGTAGATGAGCCGCACGTCGGGAATGACGTCGTGCATTCGCTCGGGCACGTACGGCCAGAACGGCCACGCCGCGTACCAGTTGGTCTTCTCGCCGCGTACAGGCGCGTCGGCGAACTGTTGCCCGTACCAGTCGACACCGCGACGCCAGACCGACTCCCAGGAGAAGAAGTTCAGCTCGTGCTTCTTCTGCTTCGCCATCGCGATCTCGGGGTGCAGGTCGAGGTAGTGCTCGAGGCTCGATGTCCCGCACTTCTGCGCACCGATGACGACGAGGTTTGGGAGCGGCATCGCAAGCGAACGCTACAGAACGACCGCTCGAGGTTCGACCGGTCCGGCTCTCCGTCCGCTGTCGTTCTGAGAGGCGGCTGCGCCTAGACTGGCACGGTGACCTGGTTCGCCCGCCTTGCCTTCACACTGGCCACGAACGCCCTTGGCCTCTGGGTCGCGCACGGGCTCTTCACGGGAGTCCGGATCCACGGCCTCGAGGCGTACGTGATCGGAGCCGCTGCGCTCGGGTGGTCGAACGCGTTTCTGCGGCCGCTGCTGACGATCCTCACGCTGCCGCTCGTGATCGCATCACTCGGGCTGTTCTTCCTCGTGATCAGCGTCGCGATGGTGACGTTCGCCGCCTGGGTGACGCCCGACTTCTCCGTCCACGGAACCTGGACGTACGTCGGCACGGTGCTCGTCGTCTGGCTCGTGAACTGGTCGAGCAACTCGTTTCTCGTGCGCTCCTCGCGTCACGTGCCGATCGGCCCGGGCCGCACGCGCGGTTAATCCGCACGCGGCTCCGTCGATTCCACGGTTTCGGCCAGTCGAAGGACAGGTGAGGATCGGTCGTGCCAAGTCACGTACCGAAATGGAGGACTGCATGACGTTGCGCTCGCCCGCCCGTACCGTGCTCGTCGCCATGTGTCTCGCGCTCGTCGCTGGAGCTCTTGCAGCGACCGCGTCCGCTACGACCCCCGCCAAGCCGAAGGTGGACGGCAACGCCGCCGCTGGCAAGGCCGTCTACAGGGCGAACTGTTCTATCTGCCACGTCCTCAAGGCAGCGGGTTCCGGCGGGACGATCGGTCCGAACCTCGACCAGGTCGTCCTGACTCAGGCGAAGATCATCGACATCGTCACGAACGGTGGGCCCGCCATGGGAAAGGCCGCGGCGAAGTGGTCGATGCAGATGATGGGCTACAAGAAGGTGCTCACGACCGCACAGATCCAGAACGTTGCCGCCTTCGAGGCTACGGCCGCGAAGAAGAGCTGATCGCTCATCCGGCCGGGCGGCTCCCGCTCCAGGTGTTACACGTGGCAGCCGTCCGGCAGGAGAGCAGCCCGATCGACCACGAGCCGTCGAGGCGAAGCACGATTCCGATCGTCGCCGCGAGCGTCTCGGTCTGGCACGGGCCGGTGCTACCGAGGTTCGTGATGCGGGTAAAGGTGCCCGTGTAGTGGCCGGCGATCGTCACGGTCACATTCCAGACCTGCTGCCCGTTTGTGTAGGCGCACCAACCCTGCGCTGCGGGCTGATCAGTGACGACTCCGACGAAGTGGTGCGCGGAGACCTCGGTTGAGGCGATCGCGGAGGGTTCGTGTTCGACGCCCGTCCATGTTCCGGCGAGCGGCTCGAGCACGGTCGAGACGCCGAACGGCGGTGAGCAGTCGTTCGCCGGGCTTGCCTCGGCCGAGGATCCGCCGGCCGTCTTGCCCATCGCGCAGGCCTGGAGCCGGTAGCGGGTGCCGACGAGAGCCGAGGTGATCTGGATGCCGTTCTGCCACCCGGTTGGGACGACGGCCGCGGACTTCGAGGGCCCGATCACGGCGGTTGGAAACGTCTGGAACACCGTCCCAGCCGGGAACGTCGGGCTGCCTTCCAGCGGATCGACGCGGAGCGTGAGCCAGCAGCGCCCGGCCGATGTCCCGCGGTTCTGCACGACGAGCGTGAGGTTGTTGCGTTCGGTGGCCCGCCACGGGGTCAGCGTCTTCACGTTCGCAACTGCGCAGTCGAGGCCGCCGGTTGCAGCCGCCCTGAGCACGGGTTCGGCGTACTTGCCACGTGGCCGAACCTTCACGTCGACGATCGCAGAGCAGCTTCGCGGACGGGCGTCCTTGCCGGTCACGCACGCTTGAAGGTGATAGACGGCTCCAGCGTCCGCGGTTGGAACGGGGATGCCAGGCGGACCCTTCGCATGCGGCGCCGCGAACGCGGTCGTTCCCGGGGCGATCGGGGCACTCTCCAGGAGCCAGCGCTCCGGCCTCGGACCCTCACGGTTGACGGTGAGAGTTGCGGTGCATCGGCCTCGTCGGTCGCCGAGGTTTCTGAGCGCGACGGAGACGGGCTCGGTGCCACCAGCCCGCCACGACGGACGGGTGAGGACGCGCACGGCTGCACACTCGACATGCCCGCCGCGTGTCTGGTGCGCCCCTGCCGAGGGGATCAGGACGACGGCGAGCGCGGCTACGGCGGCGAGCGCTGCTCTCATCGGTCGGTCTGTCGTCGTCTCATCGGCGGAGACTGGAGATCGTAGAGTCCCTTCGGTGTACGCGCACCTTGACGACGAGGATGTGGCAGCCGACTACCTCCACCTCCTGCGGCGCGGCTCGGTCACGCGCCGACTCGCGCCATCGGAGCACCTCGACTGGCGGCGTGCGATCCGGGCGCGTGCGCGCGCCGACGAGCTCCGCGTCAAGACGTGGTCGCGCGGCGGTGACCCACCGACGGTGTGGGCTGTCCTGCGCGACTGGTCACTGACGAGGACAGAGCACGAGCGGCTCCGACGCCGCATCGACTGGTGGACGGAAGAGACGAGCTGACCGTCGGAGAAACACGGACGCAGAGCGCGGCCAGATGGCGTATCGTCTCTGGTGTGCGGTCGAGCGTTGCGGCGCTTCTTGGGGCACTGGTCACGGCAGGAGTCGTCGCCGGGGCAGGTTCGGCTGCGTACTCAGGCAAGCCCGGCCTGATCTTCTTCGACATGAACAACACGATCTTCGCCGTGCGCTCGAGCGGCGGCCCGCTCCAGGCGCTCACGGAGGGCGACTCGCAGGACAACTCGCCCGCGGTCTCGCCGAACGGACGGAAGGTCGCGTTCACGCGCGAGGACTTCCTGGCGATCATGAACGTCGACGGCACCCATCTACGACTCGCGTTCCGGCCGAACGGCGATGAGCACGACAGCCAGCCGGTCTGGTCGCCGGACGGGTCGATGCTCGCCTTCGTGCGCTCGGGGTACGGCCTCGGAAACACGAGCCAGAGCGGGATCTGGATCACGACGGCCGATCACCTCGGCCCGGCGCAGCTCGTCACACGCGGTGTTCCGGGCGAGCAGGTCGAGCCGACGTGGTCGCCCGACGGAAACTCGATCGCCTTCGTGCTCGTTCCCGCGAGCGGCGGCCCGTCACGAATCGCGACGATCGGCGTCGACGGGACCGGGTTCAAGGTGATCACGTCGGGCGCGGACTCCGATCAGACCCCGGACTGGTCGCCCGATGGCTCAAAGCTCGTCTTCGTTCGCTGGCACGGAAAGTCGACCTACACGCGTGCGCCAACGCTCTGGGTCGTCCCTCCCGACGGCGGCACGCCCACGCGGTTGATGAAGACCGCTGCCACTGACATCGCACCGGCCTGGTCGCCGGACGGGTTGAAGATCGTCTTCCAGAGCACGCGCACGCCGCACGGAGCGCTCTTCACGCTCGATCTCGGTACCGGCGTCGTGCGACGGGTGCTCCCGCAACTCGGGGACATCGGCCACATCAGCTGGCAGCCCCTCCGGTAGACCGGTAGGCCTCCCCCCGTGGCCCGTCACATGCCGCTTCTCTGCGCTGTATCCGTGCTTGCTGCCGCCTTCGCGACCAGCGGGAGTGGCGCATCGACGCTCGTCGTGACAGTGAACACGCTCCAGGGTGCAACGACGACGCACGCGCATCCGCCCGCGGGCGGTACTGGTGACACCTCCGTCTCGAGCCTGCTCTTCATCAACGGCAGGAAGCCGGCGTGGGGGAAGGGCCCGCTTGCGCCGATCGGATCGATGACGTTCACCTACACGATCCGCAGCCAGTGCACCTCCTTCGGCTCGACGTGCACTTCGACGGCAGACATCGCATCCGTGTCAAAGCTCCCCGACGGCACCATCACCGCGTCAGGGAAGCGTGTCTCGATCTCGAGCCCCACGATCAAGCTCACCGTCACGAACGGCACCCGTCGCTACGCCGGCGCTCGCGGAACGCTGACGATGGGGCCGTCGTCCACGAAGACGAACATCTACCGCCTCACGCTGCCCTAGCGGGAGGCTAGGCGACCGGGACGGAGCTGCCCGTGTTCTTCGCCGGCGGTGGAGCGAGCGGTGCCGGCCCCTGGCCGTCCGCAACCCCCTGGGCGATCGTGCGACACACATCGACCGCCTCGTTCACGTCGCCCGATCGGTTTGAGTGGCGCCCGAAGCCTCCGCCGAAGCGGCCGCCGAGTCGAACCCCGCCGCCCTGCTGCCGCGCGAGCGCGCTCCGCATGCAGTCGCTGAACGCCTGTGACGCAGCCTGCGAGACGGCCGACTGTCCAGGGGGCGCACCAAAGCCTTCGACCTGTGTGCCGCTCGGGAGCCGGTCGCGGCATGCCTGCTCCGCCGCGCCACTGCTCGACCCCGCGGCTGTTCGGGCCGCGACGCAGGCCTGGTAGGCCGAGAGGCTCCTCGCCTGCGGAGGCTGCCCGCCCTTGGTGTTCGAGAGGCTCATCACGCCGACGCCACCGACGACGAGCACGACCACCGGGATCAACGTGCGGATGAGCATCTTCGACGGCGTCACCGACGGCTTCCGGGATGGGGGCGGTTGCGGCCACCAGCCAGGGTCGGAGAATTGCGCCGCCATTCAGGCGGATTGTGTCACTCAGGTAGCGCGTTCGCCGAGTTTCGCTGGGAGCGAGCGCAGGGCGGCTCAGAGTTCGAGTACGACGAGCCGCTCTTCGGTGAGCTCGCGCACGGCCCACGCGGGGCCTTCCCTGGTGTTTCCGGACTCCTTCACGCCGCCGTACGGCATCTGATCGGCACGGAACGTGGGTGCCTGGTTGATGACGACGCCACCGAACTCGAGCTCGCGGGCCGCGCGGAGGGCCGTTGTGATCGACGGGGTGAAGATCCCAGCCTGGAGGCCGTACCGGGTGCCGTTGGCACGCGCGAACGCCTCGTCGATCGAGGCGACCGGTGAGATGGTGCAGACGGGCCCGAAGACCTCGTCACACTCGACGTGAGCGTCGAGCGCCGGGTGGGCGATCACGGTCGGGCGGATGAGCCCGTCGCCTGTGGTGTCACCGCCGGTGAGGATCTCCCCCCCCGATGCGGCGATCCACTCGAGGATCCGGTCGCGGTCGCCTGTGCTGATCACCGGACCGACGTCCGTGCGCTCGTCGGCCGGGTCACCGACGACGAGCGAGCCGACGCGCTCGACGACCTTGGTGGCGAGCTCGTCGTAGACCTCGGCGAGCGCGTACACGCGCTGGATCGAGATGCAGCTCTGGCCGGCAAACGAGAAGGCGTTCGCGGCAATCGCGGCGGCGGCCACATCGAGGTCGGCTCCTGCATCGACGATCAGCGGTGTCGCGTTGCCGAGCTCGAGCTTGACGCGCTTGCGCGCGGCACGAGACGCGATGCCCCAGCCGACCTCCGCGGAGCCGGTGAACGTGATGAGCTTGACGCGCTCGTCGCCGACGAGCACGTCGCCGATCTCCGACGACGGGCCGACGACGACGTTCAGCCATCCCGGCGGGAGCCCGGCCTCCTGCTCGAGCTCGGCAAGGAAGAGCGCGGAGAGAGGTGTCGAGGTCGCGGGCTTGAGCACCACCGGACAGCCGGCAGCGAGTGCGGGAGCGACCTTGTGCGCGACGAGGTTCAGTGGGAAGTTGAACGGGCTGATCGCCGCGACAACACCGACCGGGACACGGAGCGTGAACGCGAGCTTCCCAGCGCCGGCCGCGGAGCCCTCCATCGGAATCATCTCGCCGGCGAGGCGCCGGGCCTCAAGTGCCGCGAACCGGAAGGTCGACGCCGCACGCTCTGCCTCGACGCGTGCCGTCTTGAGCGGCTTCCCCGCCTCGGCGCAGATCAGCGTGGCGGCCTCCTCGCGTCGGGCGTCAAGCAGGCGGGCAACCTCGTCGAGGATCGTGGCTCGTCGATGGCCCGGAATAGGCTCGGTGAGCGCGGCTGCTGCAGCGTCGAGTGCGCGTGCCGTCTCGGCTGCGCCGCCCCTGGCGACCCGACCGACGATGTCGCCCGAGTAGGGCGAGACGACGTCGATCCACGCGCCTCCTGCGAAGTGCTCATCGCCGATCGGCAGCGTCCAGTCGCGTGGGGAGGGCATCAGGAAGCTTCTACTTCGGGAGCTCGGCGTACCACTGCTGCGCCAGGGTACGTGCCGCCGTCGCACAGGTGGGGGAGACGGTCGAGACGTATGGGGCGTAACAGAAGACGTCGGCGACGTACGTGCCAGCGACGAAGCGGAGCTCGTAGTTCTCGAGGTCGAAGCGAAACGCGGAGGAGCTCCCGGTGGAGCCGGTTGCGAGGATGGTTGAGGGGTGCTTCTGGATCGCGGCTTCGAACGGCGCAAACCACGCGCGTGCCGTCTCTGCGGAGCCGAAATGGAACAGGCTGACCTCGATCACGTCGGTGCTCGACCCCTGGCGGAGGTAGCGGCGGAACGCAAACGTCGTGTTGCCGCCCCGAACAAGCTGGTCGCGGATCGTTCGGGGGGAGCCCTTGTGAACGAGCGTCGCCCACGCCTCGGCCCGCACAGCGGCGGTGCCGAGCAGCGGTCCCGGTGCGTCCGACGACCGCGGAAGATGTGAGATCTCGTCCGCCGGGAGGGTGGGCGCGTGCAGATGACCCGCGATCAGCGCCTTCACGTTCGCGGCGATGGGGGCTGCGAGCTCGGTGATCCGGCTCTTGCTCCAGCGTGCGCCCTCGACCTCGAGAAAGACGCCGACCGACCCCTGCGTGAAGTAGAAGCGTGTGGAGGGGCTGCCGTTCGCGAGCGTCGTGACGAAGTAGAAGTGCTGGTCACCGATGGCGGGTGAGACCTGGTCGATCGGTGGCCCGACGATGGCCTCGGACTGGATGAACGCGAGGCTGTTGCGCTCGTTGCCGAACGAGTAGAGCGCGGTCTGAATCGACGTCTTCCCGTCGATATCCCGGTAGTTCTGGACGACGGTGGCCAGCGGCTGCGGCGAGGCCTGGTACACGCGGGTATCGAAGCCCGGCATCTGCGGCCAGAAGCTCGCCCCCGCGACCGTCTGCACGGTCGCCCACGGAACGTCTGCGGCAAGCAGCGCCTCGGCCGAGTAGCGCGTGGTTCCGGTGGGGGAGCCTGTCGCGGACGCGCTCCCAGCCCCGAGGGCCGCGCACGCCACGAGAGCCAGCAATGTCAGCTTCATCGATCTCCTTGGTCAAGCGCGGGCAGAGGAGCGCGCGCAGCGCCGCTCTGGCCGACATCGTTGCCGCGCGTCGGTCTCGACCGGCTCCCTGCACGCCGCAGCGTAGCCAGCGGCTCGGTAACTCTGCTGGTCGGCGGAGCGGTTGTGGCCCTGCCTAGCGTTCGTTCGAGGCGAGAACGGCTCGGGCTGCTGTCGTTCCGCTCCTGACCGCGCCCTCCATCGTCGCCGGCCAGCCGGTATCGGTCCACGCGCCTGCGAGGAACAGGCCGGGGACGGCTGTGGTGGCCAACGGGCGAAGGCGCCCGCTCCCGGGAGCGACCCGAAACGTCGCCCGCGGCTCGTGGGTTGCAGCGAAGTCGATGATCGTCGCGGTGCGCGCCCCGGGAAGGATCCGCTCGAGCGCGGGCAGGTATCGCTCACGCAGGGCCGCGAGCGAGCTTCCGGCATCCTCGACGGCGTGGGAGAGGGAGATCGCGATGAGCTGACCGCTCGTCGCGCCCGAGGCAGCAGTCCGGTCGAACAGCCACTGCAGCGGCGATCCGAGCGTCGCTGCAAGCGCGTGGTGAAGCACGACACGGTCGTAGTGAACGTGGAGGTTCACGATCGGGCTCGTTCCGAGCGCGTCGAGATGCAACGGCTGGAGCGCTTCCGCAGGTGCGATCTCGGCAACTGCGTAGTGCGGAACTGCCAGGATCACCGCGTCAGCCTCACCCGCGAGTAGCCGGCTGATGCCATCGGCATCGACGGCGGTGCCAACCGAGACCCGTCCGCCCGCCTGCTCGATCGCGGCGGCTGCAGGATCGGCGTGGAGCCGCTGGAACGGAACTGCTGGGACGCCGATGTCACAGGCGTCGGCTGCGTCGAGGAGCCCCGTGCGGAACACCTTGACCGCTGCGGCCAGCGACGCCTCGTCGGCGGGCAGGTTGAGCGTCGGGAGCGCGATCAGGTTCCAGAGAGCGTCGATCGCGTTTGGCGACTGGCTGTGGCGTGTGAGCCACGCACCGAAGGTCTGCTCGTCGAGGGCGGGGTCGCGCGGGTCGAGCCGACGCAGCCCGACGGCCGCGCGAACGGCGAGCAGTCGCTCGCGCGGCGACAGTGGGGCGTAGCGCAGCAGTGTCGAGGCGAGGTGGAGCGGGGCCGGAAGGCCTGTGCGGGCCAGTAGCGCCGGCGGCATTCCCTCACGCAGCACCGGAACGTGCAGGCGCGGCTGCATCGCGAGCAGGTGGTCGGTACCGATCCGACGGAGGAAGCCGAGGTAGGCGTCGCAGCAGCGAAGCGAGACATGCTGGCCGTTATCGAGCCAGAGCCCGTTTCGCTCGAACGAGAACGTCGCCCCTCCGAGGCGCGACCGTGCCTCGAGGAGCGACACCTGCGCGCCGGCGTCCGCGAGCTCGAGCGCCGCCGTCAGCCCTGCCAGGCCGCCGCCGACGACCGTGACGCGCAGCCGGCTCACGGACGGGAGCCCGCGAGGCTGCGCGCGAGAATCACGGCCTTCTCCCAAGGCCGCAGCGACACCCGCTCGTGTAGCACGCGTCCTGGGTTAGCAGCGATGTGCGTGAGGAGATGGCGGTACTTGCCGCTCATCGCGAGCACGCAGGCGGCGCTCCGTCGGTCGAGTAGCGGCACGAGATCGAGCCCGCGTTCGAGCCAGACGAGGCCCCGCTGCGCCTCGAAGCGGACCAGATCCTCGATCGGACCCACGATCTGGCGGTCGGCGATCTCGCATCCGAACTGCTCGAGATCCTCGCGGGGGAGATAGACGCGACCGCGGCCCGCGTCCTCGGTGATGTCTCGCAGGATGTTGCCGATCTGAAGTGCAACGCCGAGGTCGTCGGCAAGGCGTGCCCCGACGATGCGGTCGGAGCAGTCGAAGACTCCGAGCGCGAGCCGTCCGATCGACCCCGCAACGCACCGGCAGTAGTGCTCGAGCTCGCCGAACGTCCGGTACTCGGTGCCGACAAGGTCGGCCTCTGCGCCGTCGATCAGCTCGTCGAACGCGTCGAGCGGGATCGGAAACCGCCGTGCGGCGTCGGTGACGGCGATCAACACCGGATCGTTGTCGGCTGGGCGATGGAGGGCCTCTCGGAGTGCGGCGAGCGCGGCATGCTTGCGCTCGGGCGGAAGCTCGCCGTCGGCGATGTCGTCGATGCGACGAGCGAGGGCGTAGATCGCATAGAGCGCCGAGCGCCGCTCGGGTGGAAGCAGTCGCATCCCGGCGTTGAAGCTCGAGCCCGACGCGCGGGCGATCCCACGGCAGACCTCGTAGGCCTCGGCGGTCATCGACCCGTCCGAAATGCGCGCAGCGAGGCAGCCACGCGCGCACCCTTGCCAGCTCGCGGTGGGCCGGCGAGCACGTCGAAGTCTGCGGCGACGAGCGCGTCGAGCGCTGCACGTCCGCCGCCCACGTAGCCCGCCACGGCGAGGCGAGCTCGGCCTCGCAGCAGCCCTACGAGGGGCGCCCCCTCATCGAGGAGCGCACGGGCCCGGTCGACCTCGAACGCCATGAGGCGTCTGAGGGCGGCGGGCGTGGCGGGTGCGTCCAGGTCGTCCGCGGTGACGTCGAAGCGATGCATGTCCTCGGTCGGGAGGTAGATGCGTCCGGCGGCGCGATCCTCGGCGACGTCCTGCCAGTGCTCGGCGAGCTGGAGCGCCGTGCAGACCCGATCGGAGAGAGCGACGCGCTCGGCGTCTGTCGCGCCGAACACCGCGAGCACGAGCTCGCCGACCGGGTTGGCGGAGAAGAGGCAGTACTCGAGCAGGTCATCGAACGTCTCGTATCTCGTCACCTGCTGGTCGCGACGGTTGGCCTCGATCAGTCGCGCGAACAGCTCACGCGGGAGTCCGAGATCGCGGATCACCGGCGCGAGCCGGGTGAGGATCGGATGGGTCGCCACGCCCCGGTAGGCCCGCTCAAGCTCCACCTCGAGTCTGTCGAGGTGTGCCGCTCGATCTCCGGGCGCGGAGTCGCCGAGCTCATCGACGAGCCGCGCGAACCCGTAGATCGCCATGAGCCGGTCGCGGTTTGCGCGACCCAGGAGGAGCGAGGCGACCGAGAAGTTCTCGCCCGAGGCCCTGCCGAGGACGGCATCTTCGTCGGGCAGGTCGTGCTGGCCCGCGGGCGTGTCGGTCGCTGCCGTCATGCCGCGCGGCCCACGCTGCCGTGGCACCTCATGTGCCCATTCTTGCGTTTGTCGCATCGGAGCGGCAAGCTGACCGCAGCGGGTGTGACCGACGCTATGAGGAGGGGGACGGCCGGTGAAGGCGCAAGGAGGGCTCTGGCTCGTGCTCGGTGGCCTGGCGACCTGGGCCAGCGTGTGCGCATTTGCCGTCGGTACCGGGGCTGCTGCGGTCTCCCAGGCGATCCACGTCAACGTGGACGCAGACGGCTACATCACGATGACGTTCGACGACACGACACCAATCGGCACGTTGGCTGCGCCCGGCACGGTGATCCCGGCTGGGACGTACCGTCTGGTCGTCAACAACAACATCGACGATGAGGGCGAGTTCCACAAGTTCCACCTCAAGGGGCCGGGCGTCGACTACGCGAGTGGCTCGGGTGTTCAGACGGTTCAGACCTCGACCACCGTGACGTTCCAGGCGGCGTCGGTCTACAGCTACGTCGACGACGCCTTCCCGAAGGTCGCCCCTGTCTGGTTCAGCACTCCCGGCGGTGTGGCGCCAGCCGGCTCGAACACGGCCCCGACGACGACGACCCCCGCTGCGTCCGGCAGCTCGTCGGGCTCGGTCGCCAAGCCGAGCTCGGAGGATATCGTCGGCTCAACGAGTACGGCCCTGCAGCTTCGCGGGACGCTCGACGGGACAGTGACCGCGGCCGGAGTCGTCGCGCTGCGTAAGAGCGGCAAGACGGTGACCTCGCTACGAGTAGGTCGGTACAGGCTGCGAGTCGTCGACCACGCCTCGGCGGACGGGTTCACGATCCGTTCGTTAAAGGGTTCGCCTACCTCGGTAAGCGGTGTCCCGTTCGTCGGCACGCATACGGCGACGGTCACCCTCAGGGCCGGGCAGTGGCTCTACTACGCGACCCAGGGGGCGAAGAGCCACTACTTCCTCGTCACCGGGTGAGCAGCTCCCCGTGACGCCTGGCTAGGTGTCGAAGCGGCACCCGCCTCGTGACGGCCGCCTCGTTAGCCAGTGTTGCGGAGCGCGGCGGCGATGCCGGCGATCGAGCGGCTGAGCGGCAGGCGAGCAGACTCGTCGCCGCCTCGGTAGCGGCGCAAAAGCTCGACCTGGATCGCGTTCATCGGGTCGACGTACGGGTTGCGAATCCCGATCGAGCGCCGGACGACAGGGCTCCGTTCGAGGAGCCGCTCCTCCTGCACGATCGAGAGCACCATCTGGCGTGCAAGCTCGTGCTCGGCCGAGATGATCGCGAAGAACCGGTCGGGCTCGAGGGCCGCCGGGACGAGCTCGAGGTACTCGCGGGCGATCTCGAGGCTCGACTTGGCGAGCGTCATCTCGAGGTTGTCGAGCAGCGAGCCGAAGAACGGCAGGTCGCGATACAGGCTGCGCAGCGCCTCCGGGTCGGCGCTCGCAAACGCGGAGCCGCAGCCGAACCAGGCCGGCAGGAGCGTGCGGTTCTGCGTCCACGAGAAGACCCAGGGGATCGCTCGCAGCGAGCCGAGGTAGTCGGCGCCGTCGGGACGCCGGACCGGCCGCGAGCCGATCTCGAGCAACGCAAGCTCGTCGACGGGCGTGAACGCGCGGAAGAACTCGACGAAGCCGGGCGTCGACCAGACAAACGACCGGTAGGTCTCCTCCGAACGCGCGGCGAGGGTATCCAGAACGGCGCGTTCGTCCGGGCTCGGGGTTCTGCCGGAGATCTCCGGAAACGCGCTCAGCACGGTGCCGGCGAGCGCCGCCTCGAGGTTGCGGTACGCGATACCCGGGAGGCCGTACTTGAACGAGACGGTCTCGCCCTGCTCGGTGATCTTGAGTCGCCCGGGTGGGTACCCGGGGGCCTGCGCGAGGATCGCCGCGTGAGTCGGGCCACCGCCGCGTCCCGCGCTCCCGCCTCGGCCGTGGAAGATCGTGAGCTCGACGTCGGCCTCGGCGGCGACCGCGGCCAGCTCCTCCTCGGCGCGATAGATGCCCCACTGCGCAGCCAGGTAGCCGCCGTCCTTGCCGGAGTCGGAGTACCCGACCATGACCTCGACGGCACCGCCGCGCTCTGCGACGCGAGCGCCGTAGCGTGGGTCGGCGAGGAGTATGCGCATCGTCTCACCGGCCGTCTGCAGATCCGGGATCGTCTCGAAGAGCGGCACGATCGCGACAGGCTCGTCGGTGAGGTCGAGCACGGCGAGCACGTCGTCGGCCGACTCCGTCGCCGAGACGATCACGGTGTCGAGCGCCTGCGGGCCGTGCTCGGCGCGTGCCGCTGTGACCGCGGCAAACGCGTTTCGCGTCCGCTCGGTCGGCTCGCGGACCTCGGAGGAGTGCAGACGGACGTCGAGCTTCGCAAGATGGAATCCGAATAGCTCAACGCGGAGCTCGAGCGCTGCAAGACGACCCGCCGCGATCCGGGCCCCACCGTTTGCCTCGAGGCTTCGACGGATCACGGCGAGGTCGGCAAGGAGCTCCTCAGGGCGGCGGTAGCCGTCGTGCCCGAGCCGCCACCAGATGAAGGTCAGCTTGCGCCGGTAGGGCTCGAACTCGTTCTGGTGTCGGATCTCGGCGGCGTACTCGGGCAGCTCGAGCTCATCGCGGGCGATCGACTCGTCGAGCTCGGGTGAGACCGCTACGAGCGACCGGCTCGCTCCAAGTGCCACCGCGAGATCGCGGACGTCCGCGCGGTAGCGCGAGAGGGCGAGCGTGCGGGCCCGCGAGAGGGCAGTTGCGATCGTCTCGGCGCTCACAGCCGGGTTGCCGTCCATGTCGCCGCCGATCCAGCTACCGAACGAGAACGGCCGTGACGCCCCCGGAACGCGCTTGCGGAAGTCACCGAGCAGGCGGGCGCCGGCGTCCAGGAGGCTCTCCTCGAAGAACCAGAGCCCGTGTCGGATCTCGTCGACGACTCGGGGCCGCTCGGCGCGCACCTCGTCTGTCTGCCAGAGGGTCGTGACCTCCTCGGAGAGTCGCGTCTCGAGCTCGGCGCGCTCGCCGGTCGTCAGCGCGGGATCGTCGTGCGCGGCGAGGAGCTCCGCGACCCGGACGTGGGCCTGGAGGAACGTTCGTCGAGTTGCCTCGGTGGGATGGGCGGTCAACACGAGCTCGAGCGACAGGTTCGCGAGTCGACGTGCCCGCTCAGCTTCGGGGACGGCAGCGATCCGCTCGAAGGCCTCGTCGAGCGACTCACGGATCAGGTGCCCGTGGTTCTCGTAGTCGCGGCGCCGCCGGAGTCGGTGGTGCTGCTCCGCAGTGTTCGCGAGCTGGAAGTACAGAGCGAACGCGCGGAGCATCGCGGCCTGGGCGTCGGGGGAGAGCGCGCGCACCGCCTCACGCACGATCGACGGGTCGCCGAGCTCGCGAGAGCGGCGTGCGCTCGCGCGAACCTGCTCCTCTGCGGCCAGGAACTCGTGACCCTCCTGCTCGACGAGAACATGGCCCAGGAGCGACCCGAGTAGACGGACGTCGCGCCGCAGCGGGCCGTACGGATCGTCGTGTGTCGGGTCGGTCATGCCCTCATCTTG
Source organism: Actinomycetes bacterium (assembly GCA_037142875.1). Lineage (GTDB taxonomy): Bacteria > Actinomycetota > Thermoleophilia > Gaiellales > Gaiellaceae > PALSA-600. The sequence goes on from JBAWZV010000011.1 coordinate 14,676, forward strand.
CACGGCTGGACGAACAGTCGCGCCGTACGTCCTTTCTACGGAATATGCTTCTGTGTACCGAACGGCTAGCGTGACTTGACCGAGCGGTTGCTTCTCAATGTCTGACACGAGCCCATCAGCCACCCGTTCGGTCGTCCGCAAGCGCCCTGTGCGCTGGGGGCGGACCGCCGTCTCGGCGGCGCTCTGGATCTTTGTCCTCGGCAACCTCGTCGGCATCCTCTGGATCTGGAAGAACGGTGGCGGCGACGGCCTCGGTTATCACTGGCACACCTTCGACGACTTCCTCGTCGGGATGGGGCGCCTGACGGCGTTCCTCTCGGGGTACTTCGCCCTGATCGAGGTCGTTCTCCTCGCACGCCTGCCGTTCCTTGAGCGGATGGTCGGCTTCGACCGCCTCACCGTCTGGCATCGCTGGGGCGGCCACGCGGTGCTCGACCTGGCGATCGCGCACGTCATCTTCACCGTCTGGGGTTACGCCAAGCAGGACGGCAACAACTTCTTCAGCGAGTACTGGGACTGGCTCACGCTTCCGCAGCCGAAAGCGCCGGGTGCGGTCACCTTCACGCCGGGGCAGCCGCTGAACCTGACGATCAACTCGTCGGCCACCTCACCGTACCCGGGGATCATCACCGCGACGGTCGGCACCGCGTTGCTCGTCGCCGTGCTCGTGACCTCGCTTGTCGTCGTGAAGAAGCGGCTCTCGTACGAGTGGTGGTACGCCGTCCACTTCACCGCCTACGCAGGTATCGCGCTTGCCTGGTTCCACATGATCCCGGACGGCAACGACCTCGTGATCGATCACGTCGCCGCGAGCTACTGGAAGAGCCTCTACATCCTCTCGCTCGGGCTGGTGATCTGGTTCAGGCTGTTGATTCCGATCGTCAACATCTGGCGACTGCAACTCCGCGTGACGGAGGTCGTCCACGAGGGGCCAGGCGTGATCTCGCTTCGGGTCGAAGGGCGTGGTCTTGCCCGGCTCGGGACGAAGCCCGGCCAGTTCTTCTTCTGGCGGTTCCTGACCAAGGGCTTCTGGTACACCCAGCATCCCTTCTCGATCTCCGAGGCGCCCCACGGCAACACCCTCCGGATCACGGTGAAGAACCTCGGCGATCACACGGCGAAGTTCGACCAGATCAAGGTTGGCACGCGCACGATCATCGAGGGGCCGTTCGGGGTTTTCACCGACGAAGGCCGCAACGGTAACAAGGCGCTCCTGATTGCCGGTGGCATCGGGATCACGCCGATCCGGGCAATGCTCGAGGAGATGGACGGCGATGTGATCGCGCTCTACCGCGTCGTCTCTAACGACGACATCGTCTTCTCGGACGAGCTCGACAAGATCTCGCGGGAGCGGGGCTCGAAGGTCAGCTACGTCGTCGGGGATCACACGACCGACGAGGGCCGCGATCTTCTCTCCGCGCGCCACCTCCAGGAGCTCGTTCCCGACATCGCCGAGCGGCACGTGTACCTCTGCGGACCGACCGCAATGGTCGACGCGATCGTGGCAAATCTCGAGCGCGCAAATGTTTCGCGAGATCACCTACACGTTGAGCGCTTCGCCCTGTAAGGTATGGGGGCTGTGTTCCTTCGCAAGCTCATCACGGCGCTCGCGTGCGCTTCTACTATCGCCGTTCAGGCGGGGAATGTTTTCGCGGCCAACACGGCGGCGCGTAGCGCGACGACGACGAAGAAGCTGACGAAGACGATCAAGACCGTCTTCCACGGCCCGCTAACGAAGTGTCATCAGTGGGGGCCGATCCAGCTCGACATCTACGTCACCAAGACGGTGACCGGGACAGGGGCCAAGGCCAAGGTCAAGCTTCACATCGACGACGTCACGTGGCCGACCTACCCCGATCACACGCCGAAGTCGAAGTACATCAACGCGTCGGCTCTGCCGCTTCTTCGCGCAGAGACCCTCACGCTCCAGAGCGCCAAGCTCGAGAACATCTCCGGTGCGACGCACACGACCGTCTCCTGGCAGATCTCGCTGCAGGCCGCTCTGACCCAGGCACTGAAGCCCTAACCAGCCGACGCTGTGAACCCGCTTCCTGGCTGTCGCCGGGTCGAGCAGATCATGGGCATGCCGATCGTCGTCGACGTGCGCGACGAGGTCGACGAGGCAGTCCTCGATCAGCTCTTCGACTGGTTTCGAGAGGTCGACGAGCGGTTCAGCACGTACAAGGGAACGAGCGAGATCAGTCGTCTGAACCGCGGTGAGATGCACGTCCGAGAGTGTCACCCGGACGTGCGCGAGGTGCTCGCACGGTGTGATGAGCTCCGGGAGGAGACCGACGGCTACTTCGATCATCGCTACCGCGCGTTCGACGACATCGACCCCTCAGGGCTCGTCAAGGGCTGGTCGGTTGATCGCGGGACACGGATCCTGGACGACGCAGGGCTCACCAACTACTCGGTCAACGCGGGCGGGGACATTGCACTGCGGGGCGCGGCGCTTCCGGGTCACGTCTGGAGCGTCGGGATCGAGCATCCACGCCTCCGCGACCGCGTCGCCGCGGTGATCGAGACAAACGACATCGCGATTGCGACGTCGGGCGCGTACGCGCGTGGAGATCACGTCGTGGATCCGCACACGGGCAACCCGCCAACCGGCGTGCTCTCCGTCACAATCGTCGGCCCCAACGTGGCTACAGCCGACGCGTACGCGACCGCAGCGTTTGCGATGGGACAGCAGGGGCCTGCGTGGACAGCTCGGCTTGCGCCGTACGAGGCGCTCACCATCCTCGCCGACGAGACATCCCTTCTGACAAACGGGTTTCCGCGGAAGCCCTGACGACGGGCCGTCCGTGGGGGTGACGGACGAGCGTGACGAGGAGCACGGTCGCAAAGGCCCCGAGGGTCGCGAGCTGCTCGCCCATCATCACGAGGCCGGCGAACTGCTGGTCTGCAAGCGGTGAGATACCGAAGAGCCGCGCTCCGATGTCTGCGTAGGCGGGGTAGAGCGGCGAGGTTGTGAGCAGGAGGATGTTGGCGAGGATCTGCCCTGCCAGTAGAAGGACCCCCGCGTAGGCGAGGCGGTTTCCGACGGTGAAGCGGTCGTGTCGAGCCGGGTCGAGGAGCTGGTTCCAGACCAGAAACCCGGTCGTGATGAACGTGACGTGCTCGAGTTGGTGCAGCGCCGGCCGGGTGAGCGTCGCGTCGTAGATGACGGGGATGTGCCAGACCGCGATTGCCGTTGTCCAGGCAAGCAGACACGGCCACGGTTCGCCGAGTCGGTGGCCGGCTTCTCGAACGGCGGGGATTCGTGCGATGCGCCCTGCGACCGGTGCTGTCAGCATGAATGCGAGGAGCGGCCCACGAACTCCGAGGAGCACGAGCGCCGGACCGGCGTCGCCGACCAGCACGTGTTCGAGCATGTGCGCCGAAAGCAGGTACTCGTCGGCGGCGGTATCGAGCGGAGAGACGAGCGGCAGCGTCATGACAGCAAGCCCGGTGACAAACAGCAGTGCGCGGCCGACGCTTGCGTGGTCGCTTCGCCCGCGGCGACGCAGCCGCCGAAACGCGGCGACAAAGAGCGCAAGGGCGATCGCATCTCCGGCTAGCACGAGCGGCGCTGGATCCCACGCCGACGGAAGCTGGGAGATCGGTGTCACGCGTACGCCTAGCGGTCGCGGTTCAGGCTTTTCGCGCGATACATCGCGCGATCGACAGCCGCGAGCAGGTCGTCCTCACGCTCGCCGGCGAGGTGGTCGACGGCGATGACGCCGATGCTTGCGGTGATCTCGAGATCGACCGCGCCGCCCGAGATCCGCAGGTCGCGGATCGATCCCTCGATCTCCGTGGAAATCTCGCGCGCCTGTCGCGGTGTGACATTCATGATCAGGGCCGCAAACTCGTCGCCGCCGAGGCGACCGATCACGTCGGTTGCGCGGAGGCGGCGCCGAAGCACGTCGGCCGTTGCCCTCAGCACACGGTCCCCTTCGGGGTGTCCCGCGGTGTCGTTCACGAGCTTGAAGTTGTCCAGGTCGAGGAGGAGAAGCGCACCGTACTCGCCGTGGCGCTCCATGCGGCGTAGCTCACGCCGCAGACCCTCGGTGAATCCGCGCCGGTTGAGGATGCCGGTCAACGGGTCGTGATCGGCGAGGCGTCTCAGCTCATGCTCGGTCTGCTTTCGGTCGCCGATGTCCTCGATCTGCACGATGTAGTAGAGCGGATCGCCGCCGCCGTCACGCACCAGCGTCGTGCTGGCGGCGACCCAGACCGTCTGTCCATCCGCGCTCAGCGTTCGTGTCTCGCTGCGAGCGTCGCCAAGCTCCTCGATCTGGATCTCGGCGTCGCCCGGCACGGTCAGGTCGGTCAGCGTCAACGTCAGGATCTCGTCTTCGGTGTAGCCGAGCAGCCGACAGAGCGCCCCGTTGACCTGCAGCCAACGACCGTCGGGCGCCACAAAGCCCATCCCGATAGGCGCATTGTCGAAGGCGGCTCGAAACCGCTCGTCCGAGGCAAGCACGGCCTCTTCAGCATTCCGGCGGGGCGTGACGTCGATGCACGTGCCGATCCACCCGGTGACCGCCTCGGCCGAATCACGGATCGCTGTCGCATATCCCTCGATCCAGATGACGCTACCGTCGGGCCGCAGGAACCGGTACTCGGCGATCGAGTCGCGTCCTTCGCTCGCGGCCGCCGCCCAGGCCGCCGCGATTCGTTCGGCATCCTCAGGATGCAGCGCCGACCGCCAGCCCTCGCCGAGCGCCTGCTCAGGCGTGAGACCGCTGAGATCGCACCAGCGTCGGTTGACGTACTCGCAGCTCCCTGCAGGGTTCGAGACGAAGATTCCGACCGGCGTGTGGGCGGCGAGCGCCCGGAAGATCTCCTCGCTTGAGGAGTTGCTGCGCGCGCCCGCGAGCCCTAGGCCCGCCCGGAGGTGCGAGACGGGGCGCGGACTGTTCATGCCGGCGTGCTCGCAGCGATCCCAGGGGCGACCGCCATCGGTGACTGCGTGGCCGCGGCAGGCGGCGCTTCTCGTCGCAGGACGGCCTCGAGTGCATCGACGCAGCGAGGATCGAACGCCGTTCCGGCCTGGCTTCGGAGAAGTCCGATCGCATCGTCGTGCGACCATGCAGGGCGATAGACCCGTGACGAGATCAACGCGTCGTAGACGTCGCAGGTCGTGAGAATCCGCGTGTCAAGGTCGATCTCCTCGGCGGACAGCCCCCGCGGGTACCCGCCTCCGTCGAGGCGTTCATGGTGGTTGTGGACGAGTCGGCGGACGGAAGCCGAGAAGCCTCCGAGCTCCTCGAGCAGCTTGACACCCCATTCCACGTGCATCTGGATCACGCGATACTCGTCCTGGTCGAGGGGGCCGGGCTTCTTCAGGATCGCGTTGGGTACCGAGAGCTTGCCGATGTCGTGAACGAGCCCCCCGATGGCGAGCGCGCGCAGGCGGCGTGTCGAGAGGCCGAGAGCCTCGCCGACCTGGACAGCCCGCAGGGCGACCCGCCTCGTGTGCTGCTCGGTGTACCCGTCGCGCTGGGCAAGCCTGAGCGTGATCGCGCGGACGTGGGAGCCGAGGAACACCTCTTCCGACACCACGAGATCTGCTGCGTGGAGGTCTCCTGCCAGGGGGCGAGACTGCGCTGTCTGCGCGAGATCGACCGCCACCGGGATGCCGACGACGAGAATCCCGTCGAGCTCGAGGCCGTGTCCGAGCCACCAGCCGAGCTCGGTGGATGTCATGGTGAGAGCGGCGACGAGGGCGATCGCAAGCCACGCGAGGCCGACGACGACAAGCAGGTCGGACAGCCGCCGAGTGAGGAGGAACGTGCGTAGCGCGCGCATGATCAGCATCCCGTAGATAGCGATCCCGCAGCCGAGCACGACCACCGCCCCCAGGCTGTTTGCGTTCGGTACCTCGGGGAGAAAGCGCGGGACAGCGAGGCCGACAGCGCCCAGAACGACGACGAGTGACAGCATCACGCACTCGAGGATCAGGAGCGGCCGAACCCCGCGTAGGCGTGCCGGCAGTGGCATCACCGAGAGCGCGAGGATGAGGCCGCCGGCGGGGAGTGTCGCCCCGCCAGTGAGCATGACGACGCCGTAGTGCTCTTTCGAAAACAGGATTCCCGGGGTCGAGAGGCCGTGGAGAGCGAGCAGCGCCGCCATCACTGCGAAGGCGGCCCCGATCAGCACTGTGCGTGTATCGGCGAAGCGCGCTCCGACGATCGTGAGCGCGACCGATGCCGCCGCCGCAGCCAGCGCCGTGAACCCGACCGCGAAGAAGTGAACGTGGCCGTCGACGTGGACGGTCGAGCGGCCGATCCCGACCTCGACGGCGGCGGGGATCGCGACGGCGGCGATCCCGAGACCGAGGAGTGGTAGGAGCTGCTCTCTCAGCGAGTTGCGCATGGTGGACCTTTCGGCACCCTGACGGCGCGACTGAAGCTGGACGGGTGACCGGTCTCGGGCACGGAACTCACCGACACTTCGGCGTCGGGGAGCTTGCCGGTTTGCCGTGGCCGTTCGCGCGGCAGGAGATCAGCCGGGAAGACGGTCTTTTGCCGACTGGAGCGCGGTGATGCCGCGATCGGCGACGAGGCCGGTCAATGAGCGGAAGAGCCCGCCGCGTGTCACGCGACGCTCCTCGGCCGGCGTGTCATCGACCGGGCGCACGACGGCATCCGGTGGCGGTGCCGCCGGCATCGTGAACGACTCGCGCCGGTAGTCCGGGATCTCGGTGTCGCAGGTGGAGCAGATCGCGGGGGGCGTGTCGGGATAGAGCGGCTCTGCAGGAAGCACGACCATCTTCTTGCAGCCCGGGCAGATCGCCGTGGGCAGCATGTTGCTCGAGAAGGGGGTCTTGTGCTCGTGCATCGTCTCCGAGACAAAATAGCACCGGCCCTCAGGGACGTGAGGGCCGGATCCGGGGGCGTCCCGGTCGTCACCAGGCTCGTCCTCTTGAGGGCGATCCCGCCGGGCGGTACGCTGTACCCCCTGCTTCTTGTCCTGGAGGCCGCGCTGTGTTGAAACGTCTTGTCGTGGTTGTCGTCGTCGTGCTCGCGTTCGCTCCGACCGCGCTAGGTGTCAATGCGAGGCACGCAGCTGCATCCGTCCAGTCCCTGCCGGTGGACGGCGTCCTCGCGCCCGGCAAGAGCCTCGGTGGGATCCGTATCGGCCAGACCGCGGCTCAGGTGATCAAGGCGTGGGGGCGTAACTACAAGGTGTGTCCGAAGACCGACTGCAAGGGGGCTGCGGTCGTCTGGTACTACATCTACAGCCACGGCGACCCGCTCGGTGCGGCCGTTCGCTTCAGGAACGGGAAGGTCGTGGCCGTGTTCACGCTTGGCTCACCCGCGGGCTGGCATACCGCGCAGGGGCTCCTCGTCGGTGACAGTGTCGAGCGGGCGAATCAGCTCTACGGCCAGCTCGGCTGGTCGGTCTGCATCGGGTATGGCGCGATGACGATGCGCAACGGGACGAACACGGTGACGTCGATCTTCACGACGGGCGAGGCGATCTACGGCTTCGCGATCACCAAGCCCGGCGAGACAATCTGCCAGTAGGTCAGGCGACGGGGCTGCCGAGCCGCGACGCGACGATCTTCGCGAACGCCGTCTCGACGGCGAGAGGGATCGGAGATCCGAATGAGCCGAGCGCGATCTCGCTCAACATCTGGCCGCGCGCGACGAGGATAACGTCGAACGTTGCCGTGAGCTTCCGCGATCCGGCCGTGACCTTGGCGACGACGCGGTAGCCCTCGGTCATCTCCGTCACGCGAGAGAGCGGGAGCGTCGTCTTTGAGGTGATGACGACGCCGAGCCCACGTACTCGTAGGCCGGCGAGCGACGCGGCGACGCACTCGACGAGCCCCTTGTCGACGCCACGCTTCCAGTAGGTCGTCGTCTGGCGCGCGTCGGCGAACACGCTCGTCTGCTGTCCGATCACGACGCCCCGACTGTCGTCGAATGCAGGTGAGGAGGCGGCGCCGATCTCGGTGATGTCGGAGCCGTCCGTCACATGACCGGTGCAGGAGAGGTTGATCGCGGTCGTTCCCGGCTTCGAGGCCTCCCAGCCCTTGCCCAGGTCGTTCAGGGTCAGGAGTGAGCTCTGCGCCGCGGTTGTTCCTGCGCCGGTGTGCTTCGCAGCAGGGCCGGCTGCGGCCGCTACCGCAGGCCAGAGGCAGGCGGCCAGGGTCGCGAGGAGGATCCGCATCCATTCGATGCTACTCCGGCCTGATGCCGTCTAGCATGGCGGTGTGGAGGAGCAGCCGACATTTGTCGCTCTCGGGCATGCCGGATCCGAGCACTACGCCGGACTCGAGGTGTTCCCGAACCCCGGCGTCGGTCACGTGGAGATGACGAGCGACGAGCTGAGTGCCGTGTGCCCGATCACCGGCCAGCCCGACCTGTACCGCGTCACGATCGGGTATCGGCCGGAGAGGCTCTGCCTCGAGTCCAAGTCGGTCAAGCTGTATCTCAACAGCTTCCGCAACGAGGGCGTGTTCTGCGAGGCGCTTGCCGTTCGGATCCGAGACGATGTGGCCGAGGCGCTCGACCTCGAAGCTGCCAGCGTCTCGGTCGTGCTCGTCCAGAAGGCCCGTGGCGGGATCACGATCACCGCGGCAAGCTGACGGCGCGATGACGTCCGCGAACGAGTTCGGGTTCGATCAGCTCGACCTCGAGAGGCTTCGGCGTCGGCGGAGCGCGAAGTGGGCGTGGTACCCGGCCGACGTCCTGCCAGCCTGGGTTGCTGAGATGGACTTCCCGCTCGCGCCGCCGCTGCGAGCGGTGCTCGAGCAGGCAGTAGCTCTCGACGACGCGGGTTACGCGTATCCGGGGAAGCTGGCGGAGGCGTTTGTCGGCTTCGCGGCGTCACGGTTTGCGTGGGACGTGGACCCCGCGCGCGTCTGGCTCGTGACCGACGTGATGACCGGCGTGGCCGAGGTGCTGCGCGCACTCATCGAGCCGGGCGACGGCGTCGTCGTCAACCCGCCCATCTACCCGCCGTTCACGAGTGTCACGCGCGAGGTCGGTCGCTGCATCGTTGACGTCCCGCTCGTGCCCACGGAGGACGGCTGGGAGCTCGACCTCGACGGTCTCGAAGCGGCGTTCGCCGCCGGCGCGCGCGCCTACCTGCTCTGCAACCCGCACAACCCGACCGGTCGGGTGTTCGACCGCGCGGAGCTCGCTGCCGTCGCGGCGCTCGCCGCACGGTACGACGTCATCGTGATCGTCGACGAGATCCACGCGCCGATGACGTTTCCCGGTGCGGTGCACATCCCGTACGTCTCGTTGCCCGAAGGCGCAGAGCATGGTCTGACGATCACGAGCGCGAGCAAGGCCTGGAACATCGCGGGTCTCAAGTGCGCCCAGATCGTCGCCGGATCGGAGCGGATGGCCGCGCTGGTCGAGGAGAGGCTCCCGAAGCATCTTCCGTACCACGTCGGTTACTACGGCGTGCTCGCGTCCGAGGCGGCGTTCACCCAGGGCGGTGCGTGGCTCGACGCGCTCGTCGGCTACCTCGACGTCAACCGCCGTCGTCTGGGTGAGCTGCTCGAGGAGCTACTCCCGGAGGTGCGCTACGTGCTGCCGCAGGCGGGATACCTCGCCTGGCTCGACTGTCGTGATCTCGACCTCGGCGACGATCCGGCCGCCGTGTTTCTGGAACGTGGCGGCGTCGCGCTCACGCCCGCACCTCCGTTCGGAGAGGGAGCTGCGGGCTTCGCCCGCCTCAACTTCGGCACGTCGTCAGCACTCGTCGAAGAGGCCGTCAACCGGATGGCTGCCGCCGTCAGATAGCGAGCGGTGTCTCGCGGCGCGCCGCGAGCGAGACGAACGCACCCGCAAGCAGCACGCCTGCCGCGACGAGGAGTGCAACGTGGAGGCCGCGTCCGAAGGCGTCCTCGGCTGCAGCGAGCACCTGCGTCACGAGCCCGGGGTGGGCACCCGCGACGGGGTTCGCCGCGCCTGCGGCCGCGGCGTCGGCAGGGAGGCCCCCATGGGTCACGGCATTGACGACGACGGACTGGAAGATGGATGGCACGCCGAGGTCGTTCAGCTTCTGCGTGAGATCTCCGACCAGCCGGGCGTTCACGACGGCGCCGAGGATCGCGACGGCCAGCACACCTCCAAACTCACGGGCCGTGTTGATGGTCGAGGCGGCCATGCCAGAACGCTCGCCTGGCACGAGTGAGAGAGCGGCAGCCGTGACCGCGACGAGGGCGAGGCCGAGGCCGAACCCGACGAGGGCGAGAGCGCCCGCGAGCGGTGCGACCGAGACATCGGGCTTGAGCAGCGCATCGACGGCGAACATGCCACCGCCAGACAGCGCGCAGCCGACAGCCATCGGAATACGAGGTCCACGCGTGGCAGTGAACGTTCCTGCAACCCGACCAGCAACCGCCATCGCGACAGCCATCGCCACGAACTGGAGCGCGATCTTCCACCCCGAGAAGTGCGCGACGACCTGCAGGTAGAGCGACGTGAAGAAGAAGACGGCGAACAGGCCGAAGCTCGTGGCGAAGGCGACCACGGTCGCGCTGCTGAATGCAGGGATCCTGAACAGCTCGAGTCGGAGGACGGGATCCTTGACGCGCCGTTCGACGGCGACGAAGGCAAGGCACGCCGCGGCTGCGACGGCGAAGAGCAGCGCGATCCACCAGGTGCGATAGCCGACGCTCTCACCCTCGATCACGGCGAAGGTGACGGCGGTCACCGCGGCCGTGCCGGCAATCAGTCCGGGGATGTCGAGCGACCGGCCTGCCGGGTCGGCGCTCTCACGGAGCGTCTTCGCTGCGACGATGAACGCGACGAGTCCGAACGCGAGGTTGAACCAGAAGATCCCTCGCCACCCCGCGAACCCGACGAGGATTCCTCCCGCGACCGGCCCGACGGCCAGGGAGATGCCCGAGACGGCGGTCCACACTCCAAGCGCCTTTGCCCGGGCGTGGCTGTCAGGGTAGATCTGCCGGATCAACGAGAGCGTCTCGGGCTCGCACGCGGCCGCTCCGACACCCATCACGACGCGCCCCGCGATGAGCATCGAGGGCCCCGTCGCCAGAGCCCCGACAATCGATCCGGCGCAGAAGGTCGCTACGCCGGCCAGGAGCACCTTTCTGCGTCCGAACAGGTCGCCGAGCGTCCCGCCGGTGAGCATCAGTCCGGCGAAGGCGAGCATGTAGCCGTCGACGATCCACTGCAAGCTCGAAACCCCCGCCGCGAGGGACGCCTGCATGTCGGCGAGCGCGACGCTCACGATCGTGTTGTCGAGGAACGTCAGGAAGAGGACACCGCAGACGGCCGTCAGGGCAAGGCCCCGTCGCGAGGCGAGCCGTTCGTCGGGTGCCAGCGAGAACATCAGCTGGAGCCCGTCGCGCGAGTCATGCGTGCGCCGTCGAGGAGCAAGCGGGCGGCGTTGCCCCTTCCAGGGCGAGTAACTCGCAGAAGCTGGCTTCGCCGACCCGCCACGATCCGGCGACCTTGACAGCGATGCCGCGATGGTTCTTGAGCGCCGGGACACCGGCGAGCAGGATCGAGTAGGTCACCACGGCTCGACGCGGGCCGATGACGACAACACGCTTGACGACCGCCTTCGTCTGCTTGACGAGAAGGGACTGTCCCTGCGCCTGGATCACCGAGGCGAACGCCTGACCGTTCTGCAGCAATGCGATCTTTCCGTCCGCAGGTTTGGTCCCATCGAAGAAGGCGAGCCACGCCTGCGTGACCGCGGCACGTGTCCCGAGCGGGGTAGGGCCGCCCGTGTCGCCCGTGCTCTCACCGCCACATCCCGCGACGACAACCATCGTGGCGGCGATGAACGCGAGTCCGATTCCACCGCGCAGCGTCAACGCGACGGACGATAACCGACGCGGCGGCTCTCGTCAGCTAACGGCGTGGGTGGCCGCGCTCAACGCCGCCTGGGTGTTCGTCCCGACGGTCGCCTGGACGACGGCGAGCAGCGCATGGCCGACGTCGGCCATGGTGGCGACGTACGACAGTCCCGTTGCGCCAGCAATCGTCGCGCACAGCCGGCCGTTTGCGTTGCAGCGCTTCCACGCATACGTGACGGTCTCCGGGGCAGGAGCCCAGGTGCCGTTCGAGACGGTGAGCGTCTCCCCGGGGTGCGGCGTTCCGGTGACGGTCGGCTGCGCGGTCGAGGTGAGCGGTGAAGGGGAAGGGGCGGTTGGGCCGACAAGATTCGCATAGCCACTCGTCTGGCCGGTGGCGTCGCTTGCGGTCACCGTGAGGCCGATCGTCGAGCCGGCGTCCTTGGCGACCAGCCGGTACGTCGACTTCGTCGCACCGTGGATCGAGATGCACGCGCCTCCGGAGGTGTCGCAGCGGTACCACTGAAAGTGGTACGCCAGGGCGCCGGCGCCAGTCCACAGCCCGACGGAGCCACTGACCTGAGCAGCGACCGTCAACGAGCCCGAGACGGAGGGTGAGGCAACCAACGTCGGCCCGATAACGCCGGCCGAGACGGCCGCCGGAGTGGCCGTGCTGAACACGGTTGCGGTTGTGGGGCCAAAGCTCGCCTGCACGCTTGCGAGTAGCGCGTGGCCTACGTCTGCCGCGCCGAGCGTGTACGAGTTCCCGGTCGCATTGGCGATCGTCGCGCACACCCGGCCATTCGCATTGCAGCGCTCCCACGAGTAGGTGACCTTGCTTGGCGTCGGGCTCCAGACGCCGGTTGAGACCTGAACCGTCTTCGCCTGGAGTGGCGGGCCGCTGACGGTGGGCTGCCCGGTGGAGACAAGGAGTGGCGTGGCCGATGCGATCGGCCCGACGAGGCTTGCATAGGCCGAGACCGGTCCCGTGCCGTCTGAGGCAGTGACGGTGAGGCCGATCGTCTTCCCGACGTCCTTGTCAACCAGGAGATACGTCGGCGAGACAGCACCGTGAATCGACGTGCAGCGTGCCCCGGCCGCGTCGCAGCGATGCCATTGGAATCCGTAGCTGATCGTTCCCGAGCCGATCCAGGTTCCACTCAGCCCGGTCAGCCGTTTCCCGGCCGCTGCCGATCCGAGGACGGTCGGCGACGCGGTGGGAGCCGGGCCACCGGGTGCAGAAGCAGCGGCGGCCACCTCGCCGGTCATGGAGGCCGCGACCAGAATGAGGGCGGCGCTAGCTCGGAGAGTCACGCTCCAAGGATACGGCTCCGATCGTCGGTGGCTCGCGTGAGAGCAGCGCGAGCCAGTCGATGTCGAGGCGTGAGCTCTCGGGCGGGTGGGGCCGTCCGCGCGGGAACCCGACCGGTGGCAGCGCGGGCTCGTGGGCAGGGCAGCATCCTCCCAGCGTGAGCGTCGCACAGCCTGGAGACGTACAAGGAGTAAGCACGATCTCAACCTTCCCTTCGGGGAGCGATCTTCGTCCTTTCAGCGGTGAGCTACAAGCCATCACTCGTGCGAACGTCCGCAAACTCCGCAGATTCATGCGCCGGGCGCCGTGTGGGTCGCTATCCAGGGACGACACGATTCATACCGGAAGGCAGTTCGTGCAGGTCTATCGTTTGAGTCCACCAGTCGAACACCGTGTTGTTGGTGGCTGGTGGAACCCGATGCACACCTTCCCGCAGATGCCCCGTGAGACCGGTTCGGAAAGCCAGCGCAGACCGTCCGCAGCGGTGGCGTTCGGAGGGATGGCCCTCTGCTTGGTTCTGGCGCTCGTGCTCGTCGCGATCGCGCGTGCCGACGGGTGGCTGCTGCAGGCATCGGGCACGAACAACGATCTGATCGCGATCGCTTGCCCTGCAACGACGACGTGCTTCACGGTGGGGGCGACCGGCACGATCCTGAAGACCACCGACGGATCGACGTGGGCGGGTTTGACGTCGGGCACCACGAACGGCCTCAACGGCATCTCGTGCCTCGACACGTCGAACTGCTTCACGGTCGGGGTTGCCGGAACGGTGCGCAAGACTACGAACGGCACGACGTGGGCGTCGGTGACGTCCGGTACGTCGAGTGAGCTTCGCGATGTTGCGTGCGCCTCGACGACCACGTGCTGGGAGGCCGGGGCCGCCGGCCTGATGCGCAAGACGACGAACGGGACGAACTTCTCGGGCAACGAGAACTCGAAGACGACGAACATGCTCAACGGGATCGCCTGTCCGAGCTCCTCGATCTGCGTCTCGGTCGGCACATCAGGAACGACCACGACGACTGTAAACGGGGGCACCGGTTGGACACTGCGAACCTCAGGTACAGCCAACACGCTGAACGATGTCGCCTGCCCGAGCACGACGCAATGCTGGACGGTCGGCGCCGCAGGAACGATTCTCGTCTCTGCAGACAGCGGCACCACCTGGACTGCCCAGACATCCGGAACGGCCAACGATCTCCAGGGCGTTTCGTGTCCGAGCACGACGGTCTGTTTTGCGGTCGGCGCGTCCGGAACGGTCATCAAGACGACCAACTCCGGGACGACCTGGGCGCCGCTCACCTCCGGGACGGCGAGCGTCGTGTACCGCATCGCGTTCCCGTCAACCGCGGCCGGCTGGTTCGTCGGCGCCGGTGGTGTGATCGGGTCATACCAGTCGTGCGGAGGGGGATCGCTGTCGTTGACGGCGCCGTCCTCGATCACCTGGGCGGTGACGCTGAACGGTGCCGACCAGACCGCGACTGCATCCCTCGTACTCACGACCGCCGACGCGACCGGATCGGGCGCAGGCTGGAACATCACGGGGACGTCGACCACCTTCACGAACGCCGGGGCGAAGACGCTGGCGACAACCGCGACGTCGCTCACCGGCGTCTCGTCCGTCTCGGCGGGCGGAGCCTGCGATGTTGCACCGACGAACTCGATCGCGTTCCCGTTGACGCTCCCGGCGGCCGCAACCGCTCCGGCCGCGGTGAAGCTCTACAACGCGGCTGCAGGGTCGGGCGCCGGGTCGAACACCGTCACGATGAGCTTTATCGTCTCGGCGCCGGCGAACATCTACAGCGGGACGTACACCTCGACCTGGACTGTCTCGATCGTCAGCGGCCCGTAGGTCGCAGGGAGCGACTGCTAGGCGCGCGGCAGGTGGAGGCCGGTTGCGATCGCGTACCGGACTAGCTCGGCGCGGCTTGCGAGTTGCAGCTTCTTCATGATCCGGGCCCGGTGGGCCTCGGCGGTGCGGACAGAGATCAAGAGCTGGTCGGCGATCTCCTGGTTCGTGTGCCCGAGTGCGAGCAGCTTGAGCACCTCGCGCTCGCGGGGTGAGAGCGGGTCGTCATGGACGCGCTTCTCGTTCTGCTCCGTGTCGATGAGACGTGCGCCGAGCTCCGGGTGCACGTACCGCCCACCCTGGGCCACCTCGCGGATCGCGTTGACGACCTCGTTCGCAACGGCCTCCTTGAGGAGATAGCCGCGGGCACCAGCCGCGAACGCCTCACGGACGTACCGCGGGTCGTCCTCCATCGAGAGGATCACGACCTTCATGCCGGGATGCTCGGCGAGGAGAGATGGAAGCGCATCGAGCCCGGTCAGGTCTGGCATCACGATGTCGAGCAGCACCAGATCCGGCTTGAGTGTCCGGATCTCGGCGGCGGCAGTCGTTGCGTCGCCTGCCTCGCCGACCACTTCGAGGTCGGGCTGCCCGTCGATCAGGAGCCGGAGGCCGGTACGGACGACCGCATGGTCATCGACGATCAGGATACGCGTGCTCATGAGTTCGGTACCTCGGCCACGAGGGTCGTTCCGGATCCTGCCCCGGATTCGATCTCGAAACGCCCCTTGAGGAGCATCACCCGTTCACGCATGTTCTGGAGGCCGAGTCCCTCGACTTTCGGGCTCGTCGGGTCGAAGCCGCGACCATTGTCCTCGATCACGAGCAGGACGCTACCGTTCTTCGGGGTGAGCAGCACGCTCACACGATCGGCATTCGCGTGCTTGAGCGTGTTATTCAACGCCTCCTGGACGATCCGGTAGAGGGCTGTTTCGACGTCGCTCGGGAGGCGGCGCTCCGGCGCGAGTGCGGTCTCGACGTCCACGGTGATCCCGCTGCTGGCGCTGAAGGTCTTCGTCAGGCGGTCGAGCGCAGTCACGAGTCCGAAGTCGTCGAGCGCCTTTGGGCGAAGCTCGAGCGCGAGCCGCCGCACGTCCTGCATTGCGGCTGCGACCTGGCCTCCGAGCTCGGCGACGCCCGCTCGCGCCTCGCCGACAAGGCCCTCTTCGACCCGTTTCAGACCGAGCATGACCGAGGTGAGAGACTGGCCGGTGCCGTCGTGGAGCTCGCGGGCGATCCGCCGACGCTCGTCCTCCTGCGCTGCAACTGCCCGCCGGAGCGAGTCACGAGCGACGCGTTCAGAGAGGTCGACTGCGAGCGCTGCGCGTGACGCGAACGTCTCGGCCAGTCGGAGGTCATCGGCGGAGAACGGCGCGGTCTCCGAATCTTGTTCATTCCAGGCCGCGATCACGCCGATCGGGGTGTCTCGAACGATCAGCGGAACCCAGATCCCGGCATTCGTCGTCTCCCTGTCGATCGTCGTCCCGACGGCTGTTGCACCAGGAGGGCCAGCGACTGCGGCAAAGCGCAGCTCGTGGTCGCCGTGAGGGAGAAGCACTGCGACAACGTCGGCGTGGACGAGCTCGCGCAGCCGGGTTGCGACGAGCTGGAGCAGCCGTTCGAGGTCGGTCTCCGTCGCGAGAGCGTTTCCGACCTCGTTCAGCGACTCGAGACGTTTCGACCAACGCTCGGAGGCTTCGTAGAGCTGCTCGTTCTCCGTCGCGCGGACACGCGCCTCGCTGAGGAGCCTCTGGATCGTGAGGCCGGCGATCACGGCGATCGCCGTCCGGATGATCGAGGAACGCCAGCCGGAGGCCGGGTACTCGGGGGCACCGACGACGACGAGCGGAATCAGCTCGGCTGCGATCGTGCCAGCGATGCCAACGAGGAGCCGCGGGATGTCGGCGAGAATCGCGAGCCAGAGCACGGGGAGGAGGAACAGGCCTCCGTACCCGGAGCCGCTGCCGCCCTCGCTCGCGCGGAGCACCGCGATCAGCGCGATGTAGCCGAGTGGAACAACCAGCAACGTCGTTCGAGGAAACCGTCGCCAGCCGGTAGCGACACCGATGATCACGACTCCGATCGCCAGGGCGACGCCGTCGAGAAAGTCGTCCCGATCGGGGCCCGGGAGGAGCGTCAGGGCGAAGGCGACCGCGACGGCGATTGCCGTGATCGGGACGCTCTGCGCGGCGAGGCTGCGGCTGCTCTCTGAACGACTCGTCCGCATGGAGACCATTGTGGAGACACGCCTCCCGCCTCGGAAGATTTTCCGCTAGTAGCACTCGTAGGGTGGTACCGTGGACTGCGACAGAAGCAGCTCGTTCACGCAGGGTAAAGCAGGCCGGAGACGGTAGTTAGTACGGTAGAAGACACGTATCTCCTCCGGATTGTGGAGCCTGATGTGGGCGCGCTCTACTGGTTGAACCGCTCCGGGAGCAAAGTGACGCTCCCGTCGCGTTATCCCAAGCAACATTCCGGAATGGAGTGAGAATGGCGAGCAAGTTGAAGATCAAGGTGAACGGTCTCACGCATGGTGTGACTGC
>JBAWZV010000012.1:0-27492 GCA_037142875.1 Actinomycetes bacterium
TCGCCGGGGTCTTCGGAGTGGCACCGGTTCCCTGGAACTGGTCGACGCGAATCGTGATGTGACACGTGCGCTTCAGGATGCGGCTGACGCGACCGCGCGCACGGGGCGCCCAGCGCTTCAAAGTCGGGCCGACATCGACGAACGCAGCGGAGATGACGAGATCGTCACCGTTCCAGCGAAGGTTCGGGTTCGACTCGGCGTTAGCGACCGCGCTGCGCAGGACCTTCTCGATCTCATGCGCGGCTGCGCGCTCGGTGAACGCGAGGATGGTGCGAGCCTCGGGAACCGTGCGACCGCGAATGTGGTCGATCACGAGGCGCGCCTTGCGGGGCGAGATGTGAACGAACTTCGCGACTGCCTGGACGTGCGGACGCGACGCGGTCATCTGCGCACCTGCGTCTTGGAGTCGCCGGCATGGCCGCGGAACTGACGGGTCGGCGCAAACTCGCCGAGCTTGTGCCCGACCATCTGCTCGGAGACGAACACCGGCACGTGCTTGCGGCCATCGTGCACGGCGATCGTGTGACCGACCATGTCCGGGAAGACCGTCGATGAACGCGACCAGGTCTTGATCATCTGCTTCGTATTCGTGGCGTTCATGGCCTGAATCTTCGCGAGCAAACGCTCTTCGATGAACGGGCCCTTCTTCGAGCTGCGGGACACTTAGCGCTTCTCCTTTCCGCGGCGACGGCCGCGGACGATGAGCCGGTCGGATGCCTTGTTTTTGTCACGGGTGCGCTTGCCGAGAGTCGGAACGCCCCACGGGGTGACCGGATGCCGGCCGCCCTTGGACTTGCCCTCGCCGCCGCCGTGCGGATGGTCGACCGGGTTCATGGCCGAACCGCGGACGGTCGGACGCTTGCCGAGCCAGCGGCTGCGGCCAGCCTTACCACCGGTGATGTTGCCGTGATCGGCGTTGCCGACCTGACCAACCGTCGCGCGGCAGGTAAGCAGCACGCGGCGCATCTCGCCTGAGGGGAGACGCAGCGTTGCGTAGCCGTTGTCCTTGGCGACGAGCTGGATGCCGGAGCCGGCCGAGCGTGCCATCTGTCCACCCTTGAGCGGCTGAAGCTCGACATTGTGCACTAGCGTGCCGGTCGGGATGTTCTCCAGCGGCAGCGCGTTACCTGGCTTGATGTCGGCCGCCGGGCCGGACTGTACAAACGAGCCGACGCGCAGACCTGCAGGGGCAATGATGTACGCCTTGAAGCCGTCGGCGTAGTGCAGGAGCGCGATGCGGGCCGACCGGTTCGGGTCGTACTCGATCGCGGCGACCTTCGCCGGGATCCCGTCCTTGAGACGCTTGAAGTCAATGATCCGGTACTGGCGCTTATGACCGCCACCCTGGTGCCGGGTCGTGATGCGGCCGTTGTTGTTCCGGCCGCCCTTCTTGGTCAGCTTCTCCGTCAGCGCCTTCTCGGGCTTCGACTTCGTCACATCGGCGAAGTCGGAAACCGTCATGAAGCGGCGGCCGGGGCTGGTCGGCTTGAAACGACGAAGTGCCATGGCTAGATCTGCGCTCCCGTGAAGAATTCGATCGTGTTACCGGGCTTCAACTGGACGATGGCCTTCTTCCAGCCCGGGCGGGTGCCCTTGATCGCGCCGCGGCGCTTGGGCTTGGCCTGAACCTTGATGATGTTGACGCTGTCGACCTTGACCTCGAAAAGCTTCTCGACGGCCTGGCGGATCTGCGTCTTGTGCGCGTCCTTGTGGACACGGAAGGTGTACTTGCCCGCGGACGTGCCGGCGTAGCTCTTCTCCGAGACGACCGGGGCGAGGATGATCTGACCGGGTTCCACTAGGAGGCCCTCCCCTGGACGAGCGGAAGCGCCGCTTCGCTGACGACGAGCGAGCGGGCCCAGACGATCGCGCTGACCTCTAGCTCCGAGGGGGCGACGACCGCGACGCGCTCCAGATTGCGGAACGACTTCGCCAGGTTGGTCTCCTCTGCAAGACAGACGATGACGATAGGAAGCGAGAGGCCAGCCGACGCGACGAGTGCTGCCGCGGACTTCGTGGACGGCTGCTTGAAACTGTCGGCTGCGACGAGTGCGAGGCTGCCGTTGCCGGCATGGCTGGCGAGCGCCGACCGCATAGCGGCCTTGGCTGCCTTGCGGTTCACCTTCTGGATGAATGTGCGCGGATCCTTGCGGAACGCGTGACCGCCGCCTTCGAACTGTGCAGCACGGATCGTGCCTGCACGGGCGCGGCCGGTGCCCTTCTGGCGCCACGGCTTCGCGCGTCCACCGGAGACCATTCCGCGGCTCTTCGTCGCGAACGTGCCTGACCGGTGCGAGTTCTGCTCTGCGCGAACCTGCTCGTGGACCAGATGCGCCTTGACCTCGACGCCGAAGACGCTCTCCTCGAGGGAGACGTCCTTCGCTGCGCCGGTGGCGTTGAGAAGCGTTGCCTTGATTGAAGCCATTAGCCGCGCACCTCCAGGAGCCCGTTCTTCGGGCCCGGGACGGATCCCTTGACCAGGAGCAGATTCTGCTCGGTGTCGATCTCGTAGATCGTGAGACCGAGCTGCGTGACGCGCTTGCCGCCCATCCGGCCAGGAAGCTTGATGCCCTTCATGACACGGGACGGGGTCGCCGAGGCGCCGATCGAGCCAGGGGCACGCACGTTGTGCGAGCCGTGGCCGCGCGGGCCGCTGGAAAAGTTGTGGCGCTTGATCGTGCCCTGGAAGCCCTTACCGATGCCGATGCCCGAGACCTTGATCTCGTCGCCCGGCTGGAAGGCCGCCACAGTGACGGTCTCGCCTTCAACGGCGCCGTCGAGGCCGCCACGGAACTCGACGAGCTTCCGATGCGGTGCAACGCCAAACCGGCTCAGGTGACCGATCTCCGGCTTCGAGAGCTTCCGCTCCGGCACCGCGTCGTACGCGAGCTGGACGGCGTCGTAGCCATCCGTCGCTTCGCTCTTGACCTGGACGACAGGGCACGGCCCTGCGGAGATGACGGTCACCGCGGTGACCACACCCGTCTCGGGGTCGAAGATCTGAGTCATGCCGAGCTTCCGGCCGAGGATTCCCTTTGCCATGGCTAGAGCTTGATCTCGATGTCGATGCCTGCAGGAAGGTCAAGACGCATGAGCTGGTCGATCGTCTTCGGCGTCGGGCTAAGAATGTCGATCAGCCGCTTGTGCGTACGGATCTCGAAGTGCTCACGCGCGTCCTTGTCCTTGAACGGGCTGCGGATGACGCAGTACACGTTCTTCTCAGTGGGCAGGGGGACCGGCCCAGTGATCGTCGCACCGCTGCGCTGAGCGGTGTCGACGATCTGCTGAGCCGACCGATCCAGCTGCTGGTGGTCGTAGCCCTTCAGACGGATGCGGATTTTCCCCTGTGCCATCGATATCCCTACTTGATGACCTTGGTGACGACGCCGGCGCCGACGGTGCGGCCGCCTTCGCGGATCGCGAAGCGGAGCCCCTCGTCCATGGCGATCGACTGATGCAGCTCGATCTCCATGTTCGTGTTGTCGCCCGGCATGACCATCTCCTGACCGTCGGGGAGCTTGATCGCGCCCGTCACGTCAGTCGTGCGGAAGTAGAACTGCGGCCGGTAGCCGTTGAAGAACGGGGTGTGACGTCCACCTTCGTCCTTCGAAAGCACGTAGACCTCGGCGTTGAACTGCGTGTGTGGCGTGATGGAGCCCGGCTTCGCAAGCACCTGACCGCGCTCGACATCCTCGCGCTTGGTGCCGCGGAGCAGCGCGCCCGCGTTGTCGCCGGCCTGAGCCGAGTCGAGCGTCTTGTTGAACATCTCGACGCCCGTGACGACCGTCTTCTCGGTCTTCTCGTGGATACCCACGATCTCGACCTCGTCGCCGATCTTGATCTCGCCCTGCTCGACGCGGCCTGTGACGACAGTACCCCGACCCGTGATCGTGAAGACGTCCTCGATCGGCATCAGGAACGGAAGGTCAAGCATACGAACCGGCTCGGGGATGTGGGCGTCAACCGCCGCCATCAGCTCGAGGATTTTCGGCGTCCACTCTGCGTCGCCCTCGAGCGCCTTGAGCGCCGAGACCTGAACGACCGGGATGTCGTCACCCGGGAAGTCGTACTTCGAAAGGAGTTCGCGGACTTCCATCTCGACGAGCTCGAGCAGCTCGGGATCGTCGACCATGTCGGCCTTGTTGAGGGCGACGACGATCGCCGGCACCTCGACCTGACGGGCGAGCAGGATGTGCTCACGCGTCTGCGGCATCGGCCCGTCGGCAGCTGAAACCACGAGGATTGCGCCGTCCATCTGGGCCGCACCCGTGATCATGTTCTTGATGTAGTCGGCGTGACCAGGGCAGTCGACGTGCGCGTAGTGACGGTTGGCCGTCTCGTACTCGACGTGAGCCGTGTTGATCGTGATGCCGCGCTGACGCTCTTCGGGGGCGTTGTCGATCGACGCGAAATCGCGCACCGTCGTGTTGCCCAGCCCGGACTCGGCGAGCACCTTCGTGATCGCAGCCGTGAGCGTTGTCTTGCCGTGGTCGATATGCCCGATGGTGCCGACGTTGACGTGCGGCTTCGAGCGCTCAAACTTCTGCTTTGCCATTCCTGTATTCCTCCGTTGGCCTGGTTAGGAGCCGCCGAGGCCCTGCTCGACGATGCCGGTTGCGATCGACTGTGGTACCTCTTCGTACCGCTCGAACTGCATGGTGAAATTTGCTCGTCCCTGCGACATCGAGCGCAGGTCGGTGGCGTAGCCGAACATCTCCGAGAGAGGGACGATCGCCTTGACCACCTGCGCGTTGCCGACCGGGTTCATCGACTCGATCCGGCCACGCCGCGAGTTCAGGTTACCCATAACGTCGCCGAGGTAGTCGTCTGGTGTCGTCACCTCGACCGCCATGACGGGCTCGAGGATCATCGGCTTTGCCCGCCTCATCGCGTCCTTGAACGCCATCGAGCCAGCAATCTTGAAGGCACGCTCGCTCGAGTCGACGTCATGGTATGACCCGTCGATGAGCTCGACCTTCACGTCGACGACCGGGTAGCCGGCGAGCACGCCCGCACCCATCGCCTCCTGGATACCTGCGTTGACGCCTGAGATGTACTCCTTGGGAATCTTTCCGCCGGTGATCTTGTCGACGAACTCGTACCCCTTGCCGGCTTCCTGCGGCAGGAGGTTGATCTCGACGTCACCGTACTGGCCCGAACCACCGGTCTGACGAACGAAGCGCCCGCGGATCTTCTCGACGGCGTTACGGATCGTCTCGCGATAGGCGACCTGCGGTCGACCGACGTTCGCGTCGACGTTGAACTCGCGCTTGAGGCGGTCGACGATGATCTCCAGGTGGAGCTCGCCCATGCCAGCGATCAGCGTCTGACCGGTCTCCTCGTCGGAGGTCACGCGGAAGGTCGGATCCTCCTCGGCGAGCCGGGCGAGGCCCGAGCCGAGCTTGTCCTGGTCGGCCTTCGACTTCGGCTCGACAGCGACCGAGATGACCGGATCGGGGAAGGTCATCGACTCGAGGACGATCGGCGTGCCTTCAGCCGAGAGCGTGTCGCCCGTCGTGGTGTTCTTCAGCCCGACTCCGGCAGCGATCTCGCCGGCGCCGATCTCGTCGCGCTCCTCACGATGGTTCGCGTGCATCTGGAGCAGGCGGCCGATCCGCTCGGTCTTACCCGTGGTGGTGTTGAGCACCCTGTCCCCAGCCTTGAGCGTGCCGCTGTAGACGCGGAAGTAGGTGAGCTTGCCGACAAACGGATCCGACATGACCTTGAACGCCAGGGCCGAGAAGGGAGCGTCGAGGGACGCCACGCGCTCCTCGACAGCGTCGCTGCGGGGGTCGATGCCCTGGATCGGCGGAACGTCGAGCGGGCTCGGAAGGTAGTCGATGACGCAGTCCAGAAGCGGCTGCACGCCCTTGTTCTTGAAGGCGGAGCCGAGAAGGACAGGTGTGATCTCGTCCGAGAGGGTGCCGGCACGGAGCGCACGCTTGATCTGGTCGACCGTGACCGATGACTCGTCGCCGATATACGACTCAAGCACGTCATCGTCGAAGCGAGAGATCGTGTCGATCAGGAGGTGGTGATACTCGTGGGCCTGGTCGGCGTAGTCGGGCGGGATGTCGGTGACCTCGAAGTCCTGACCGAGATCGTCCTTGTAGAGGATCGCCTTCATCTCGACGAGGTCGATGACACCGGAGAACTGATCCTCCTGGCCGATCGGAATCTGGATCGCGACCGGGTTGGCGCCGAGTCGGTCGCGCATCGATTGCACGGCGGCGAAGAAGTTCGCGCCGGTGCGGTCCATCTTGTTGATGAACGCGATGCGAGGAACCTTGTACTTGTCGGCCTGCCGCCAGACCGTCTCGGACTGCGGCTGAACCCCTGCGACCGAGTCGAACACGGCAACTGCGCCGTCGAGCACGCGAAGGCTGCGCTCAACCTCGACGGTGAAGTCCACGTGGCCGGGCGTATCAATAATGTTGATTCGATGGTCGCGCCAGAACGCGGTCGTCGCAGCAGAGGTGATCGTGATCCCACGCTCCTGCTCCTGCGCCATCCAGTCCATCGTCGCGGCGCCTTCGTGCACCTCGCCCATCTTGTGGGTCCGGCCGGTGTAGTAGAGGATCCGCTCGGTGGTGGTCGTCTTGCCGGCGTCAATGTGCGCCATGATCCCGATGTTGCGGACGCGGTCGAGCGTCACCTGGGTCTCTGCTACAGCCACCGAATCTCCCCTACCACCGATAGTGAGCGAAGGCCTTGTTGGCCTGCGCCATCCTGTACATGTCGTCCTTGCGCTTGAACGCGCTTCCCTGCTGCTCGATCGCATCGATGATCTCGCCGGCGAGCTTGTCTTCCATGTGCTTTTCGCGACGCGAGCGGGAGAACGTGACGAGCCAGCGGAGCGCAAGCGTCCGTCCGCGGCGCTGCGGCACCTCGATCGGCACCTGGTAGTTCGCGCCACCGACGCGGCGGCTGCGCACTTCGAGAACCGGGGTGACCGTCTTGACGGCCTGCTCCAGCACCTCGACCGGAGGTCGACCCGTCTTGGCGCCGACCTTCTCGAGGGCTCCGTAGACGATTCCCTCGGCCGTGGCGCGCTTGCCGTGCAGCATCACACGGTTGACGAGCTGGGTCACGAGCAGACTGTCGTAGACCGGATCGGCCAGAAGGACACGAGGCTGAATATCCGCGCGACGTGGCATCGGTTACTTCGAACTCTTCTTGGCGCCGTACTTCGAGCGACCCTGCTTACGGTCGGCGACACCAGAGGCGTCGAGCGCGGCCCGGATGACCTTGTAGCGGTAGCCAGGCAGGTCCTTCACGCGGCCACCACGGACGAGGACGACGGAATGCTCCTGAAGATTGTGACCCTCACCCGGAATGTAGGTCGGAACCTCGGCCCCATTGGTGAGCCGGACGCGCGCGATCTTCCGCAGCGCAGAGTTCGGCTTCTTCGGGGTTGTCGTGGACACGCGGATGCAGACGCCACGCTTCTGCGGGGCACCCTGGAGCGCGGGGGTCTTCGTCTTCGCGCGCTTCGACTTGCGGCCCTTACGGATGAGCTGATTGACGGTCGGCATGGTTCGGTTCTCGGAGCTCCTGACTGCGTGCGTGTCTGGCGGGGGACTGGAGACTACGTGTTCCAGAGGGGGTGGTGACAGCAAAAGGTCTCGGAGGGTCATCGGACCCGTCCGAACCGAGAAGGGATGTTAGCAAACGCCGGGCGACCGTCAACCGGGTCCGTCTCGTTGCCCCCCCAACAGGGTCGCGGAGAGCACCGCCCCAGGCCGACAGATCGGGCGACGCGAACTGGATCTGGGCGAGGTGCCTGGAGCCGCGCTGACGGCGCTGATCCTGACGCTGCGAGGCCGGGGTGTCGCGGGGACCGGCCTGTCGGCACTCGACGCACTCGTCGGTCAGACGCGCGAACTCGCCGCCACGCTCGACGCCGAGGAGGTCGCCGAGTTGACGCTCGACGCCGATGTCGCCTCCCTCACAGGGCTTCACAACCGTCGCTGCTTGCATGATCCGCTCGCGCGGGCAAGCTCCGGGTCTCCGCCGGGGTTGCGGAACTCGGATCGGACGACGCGCCGGAGCACCTCTTCGAGCGGGCAACCAGGCGCTCTGCCGCGCCAAGGAGGCAGGCAAGGAGCGCACCATCAGCGCTCGACGATCGGCCACGCAGGAACGCTCCGGGTCGCGCCGGGTAGTTTGGAGCCGTGAGCGAGGACACACCCCGCGTCGGCGTCGTCATTCCGGTGTTCAACGTCGAGCGCTGGCTCGACGCGACCCTCGCGAGTCTCCGTCGCCAGACGTATCCGAACTGGTCGGCGATCATCGTCGACGACGAGAGCACCGACGGGACCGTCTCGGTGGCCGAGCGGCACGCCGCGGTCGAGAGCCGCATCCGCGTCGTAACGAACCCGGAGCGTGGCCCGGGGGCACGCCTCTCGCGCATCCTCGGTCGCTCACTCCACGGCAACAGCGTCGACTACCTCTACTTTCCGGACGGAGACGACGTCCTCGACCCGCGTCTGATCGCGATGTTCGTCGAACGGCTCGAGGCGCGGCCCGACGCGGTCGCCGCCTACTGTCGCTACCTCACAATCGACGAGTCGGACACTGTCCTCTCGACCTCGACCCACCGACGGTTTGCCCTGACGCCGCACTGGTCACGAACGCTCGACGACGCCGACCCCGTGACCCCGTTCGAGACGCTCTACGCGGGAGCGGGCACCTGGGAGGGCCTGACGATGTTCAAGCGCACGGCGTACGACACGGCAGGCGGCCTCGACGAGTCACCGGCGTGGACGTCACACACGGTGCTCGACCTGCTGCTTCGCATGACGCCGCTCGGCGAGGTGATCTTCGTGCCCGAGCCGCTCTACCACCGGCGGCGGCGGGCGGGAATGGTCAGTGAGAACGTCGCGCGGACATCAGCGAACGACCGGGAGCTTCGGCTCCGCTGGCGAGCCCGCGGCCAGGACGACCCGGCCCTCGGTGCGTTC
Source organism: Actinomycetes bacterium (assembly GCA_037142875.1). Taxonomy (GTDB): domain Bacteria; phylum Actinomycetota; class Thermoleophilia; order Gaiellales; family Gaiellaceae; genus PALSA-600. Next base: position 8,964 of record JBAWZV010000012.1, read on the forward strand.
GTCGCCCGATCCGACCTCCTGCTCCGGCACCGGAAGAGACCACGCGGCCACCTCGAACAGGCGTGGACGCACCTCAGGCGAGGTCGGCTTGTCCTCGTCCCGCGGCTGCTCGTCCTTGCCGCACTGAAGTACCGCTGGAGAAGGCTCTAGGAGCGGGGAGCGAGCCCGATCGTCGCACGCGTCTGCGCTGGCGTCGAGATCGGGCGTTCAAAGGCACGTGAGAGAGCGGCGATTCGCTCGACGAGCGCGGCGTTTGTCGCCGGGCGCTCCTTGACACCAAGGAAGAGATTGTCCTCGAGACCGATCCGGACGTTGCCTCCCATGGTGACCGCCATCGCGTTGACGGCGAACTGGAACCGTCCGATCCCTGCGGCGGCCCAGGTCGACTCCGGTGGGAGCGCCTGCACCGTGTAGGCGAGGTTGAGCGGGCTCGCCGAGAGCGTTCCGAGCGAGCCGAGCAGGATGTTGACGTACTGGGGGCCCTTGAGGATGCCGCGCTCGAGGAGGTACCTCGCGTAGTCGACCATGCCGAGGTCGAACACCTCGAGCTCGGGGATGATCCCGCGTTCGCCCATCCGTTCGGCGAGCTGCCGGATCATGTCGGGTGCGTTCGTGACCGCGTGCTTGGGGAAGTTCAACGAGCCCAGGGTGAGCGACGCCATGTCTGGCTTCAGGTCGCCGTCGAGCTCGAGCACGTCAGAGCGCTCCTCGAAGCTCTTGAACGTTCGACCGCTCGTCGACACGCACACGACCACATCGGGGCAGCGTTCACGCACCGCGGCGATGATCTCGGCGTAGATCTCACGCCGATACGTGGGGACGCCGTCGGCGTCTCGGGCATGAAGATGGACGATCGAGGCGCCGGCGGCCACAACTCGCGCTGCGTCCTCGCCGATCTCGGCAGGCGTGATCGGAACGGACTCGTTATCGCTCTTCATTGGCACCATGCCGGTCAGCGCGGCGTTGATGATCAGCGGGGCAGCCGTGTTCACGACGCCACGACCGGTTCGATCAGCCGCGCGGGGATTCCAACGACCCTGCTCCCCGCGACGACGTCCCTCGTCACCACGGAGCCGGCCCCGATCAACGTGTTGCGGCCGACCCGAACGTTGTTCAGGACCAGTGCTCCCATCCCGACGTAGGCCTGCTCGCCGATGACCGTGAAGCCGGCGATGTTGGCGCCAGGCATCAGCGACGCGTACGCGCCGATCTCGACGTGATGACCGATCAGTACGCCGCGGTTGAGGATCGCGTGCTCGGCGATAGTGCTGCGTGCGCCGACGACAACGCCAGCGCTCACAAGGACGCCAGCGGCGAGCACGGCCGTTGCCGAGACGTGGGCCGTTGGGTGAATGATCGTGGCGAAGCCGATCCCTGCCGCTGCGACCTGGGTCGTGAACTCGACCCGGTCGGTTGTCCCGAGCGCGCAGCAGGCGAGGTGAGTTCCGGCGAAGGGCGCAATGTCGTCGACCCAGTGAACGGGAAGTCCGTCGCTTGTCGTCTTGCAACGGGCCCGGTCGACGCTCTCGACGAACCCGACGACCTCGAAGCCGGGGCAGTCGGCGACGATATCCGCGACCTCCTCGGCAAACCCACCCGCGCCGAGCAGGAGCACCGGAGTGACACCCTCACCGATCCGTTTTCCCCCGAGCATGATCAGAGTATGACGCCGCGACCGGTGGTGGGCAACGGCTCACGCTCCGGCGGTGGCGAGTCTGACAACGCCGTCCGATGCCGAAACGCACGCGAGGCCGGGCAATGCCCGGCCTCGCGCAACGTCGTCCGGTCGCCGTGTGTCTAGTCGTCGAGCGGCTTGTCGACCTCAGGCATGTCGTCGGCGCCGTCGGCGGAGCCTTCGAGCAGGTCGAGGTCGTCGGCGAAGGTGAGCGTCCCGCCGTCCTGACCGATCTCCTCAAGCGCCTGCAGGAGCATCGGATCGCGCTGGTGCGCATCGGTCGCAAACGGCTCCGCCGGTGCGATCTCGATCTGGCGGTACCGCTTGAGTCCCGTCGCTGCCGGGATGAGCTTGCCGATGATCACGTTCTCCTTGAGACCGAGCAGGCGGTCGATCTTGCCCTCGATCGAGGCGTCCGTGAGCACCTTCGTCGTCTCCTGGAACGAGGCGGCCGAGAGGAAGGACTCGGTCGCGAGCGACGCCTTTGTGATCCCGAGGATCAGCGGCTCGCACGTTGCCTTGTCCTTCTTCGCCTTCGCGTTCTCACGCTCGTAGACGGCGCGGTCGACGAGCTGACCGGGCAGAAGCTCGGTCTCACCCGCACTCTCGACGCGAACCTTCTTGAGCATCTGACGAACGATCAGCTCGATGTGCTTGTCGTGGATCTCCACTCCCTGGGACTTGTAGACCTTCTGCACCTCGGCGACGAGGTACAGCTCGGTCGGCGTCGATCCCTTGAGTGCGAGGAGCTCGGCCGGGTTCCGCGATCCTTCGTTGAGCGCGTCACCCGCCTCGACGACCTCACCATTCGTGACCAACAGGCGTGTGCGTCGCGGTAGCTGATACTCGAGCGGGTCGGCCAGCTCACCGTCCGGCCCGAGAGCCGTCGGGATCACTGTGACCTTGGGCCCACGCTCAGTCGCCTCGATCTCAATCCGGCCGGCGGCCTCCGCGAGCGTCGCGGCGCCCTTCGGGTTCCGGGCCTCGAAGATCTCGACGACGCGAGGCAGACCGTGGGTGATGTCCGCGCCCGCGACACCGCCGGTGTGGAACGTCCGCATCGTCAGCTGCGTCCCCGGCTCACCGATCGACTGCGCAGCGACGATGCCGATCGCATCGCCGATCTCGCACATCTCACCGGTGGCGAGGAAGATGCCGTAGCAGCGCTGGCAGACACCTGTCGCGGCCCGGCACTTGACGACAGAGCGGACAGGGACGGTGATCTCGCTGCCGAGCTCGGCCTCGAGGGCGTCGAGTAGGGGAACAGTGACGACCGCGCCAGCCTCGGCGAGGACACCCTTGCCCGGCTTCGGCTTGACGACGTCGATGGCGATCAGACGGCCGAGGAGCGACTTGTTGAGTCCCTCCTGCCCGCGGATCGGCAACTCGACGAAGTCCGTCGTGCCGCAGTCCTCTTCGCGGACGATGACGTCCTGCGAGACATCAACCAGACGCCGGGTGAGATATCCGGAGTCGGCGGTGCGCAGGGCGGTATCAGCGAGACCCTTCCGGGCACCGTGCGTTGAGATGAAGTACTCGAGCACCGACAGGCCTTCCATGAAGTTGGCCTTGATCGGGCGCTCGATGATCTCGCCCTTCGGATTCGCCATCAGGCCTCGCATACCGGCGAGCTGGCGGATCTGCTTGAACGAGCCTCGGGCACCCGAGTTGGCCATCATGAAGATCGGGTTGAGCGTGTCGAGGTTCGCCTGCATGGCCTCTGCAACATCGTCCGTCGCAGCAGTCCAGATATTGACGATCGTCTCGTGCCGCTCGTCCTCGGTGATCAGACCACGGTCGTACTGGCCGTGGATCTCGTCAACCCGCTTCTCGTACTCGGCAAGGATCTTCTCCTTCTCCGGCGGGATGACGATGTCGTTCTTCGAGATCGTCACACCTGCCTGAGTCGAGTACTTGAACCCGAGCGACTTGATCGTGTCCAGCACCGGCGCAAGGGTGTGTGCGCCGTAGCGGTCGGACAGCGTGAGGATGAACCGATCCGTGTCCGGCTTCGCGAGCGTGTGGTTCGTGAACTCGAAGTTCTCGATCGAACCGTTCTCGTCGCCGATCAGCTCGACGAGCTGACGGTAGACAGCCGAGTTGAAGAGCACGCGGCCGGCTGTGGTCAGGTGCAGATCGCCGCGGAAGCGGAACTCGATCGGCTCACCAAGCGTGATCGACTTGCCCTCGACTGCCAGCTCAACCTCGTCGGCCGAGGTGAACCGCTTCGGACGCGGATCGAGCTTGGAGGAGTCCATCGTCGGCAGATCCAGCTCGGAGTAGGTGAGGTAGTAGATCCCGAGCACCATGTCCTGAGTCGGCGTTGCGAGCGGACGCCCGGACGCCGGCGAGAGGATGTTGTTCGAGGACAGCATCAGGATGCGTGCCTCTGCCTGGGCCTCGGCCGAGAGCGGCAGATGGACTGCCATCTGGTCACCGTCGAAGTCGGCGTTGAAGGCGTGACAGACGAGCGGATGAACCTGGATCGCCTTGCCCTCGATCAGGATCGGCTCGAACGCCTGGATGCCGAGACGATGGAGCGTCGGTGCACGGTTGAGGAGCACCGGATGCTCGGCGATCACCTCCTCGAGGACGTCCCAGACCTCGGGCGTCATCGAGTCGACGTACTTCTTCGCCGCCTTGATGTTCTGGACAGACTTGCGCTCGACGAGCCGGCTCATGATGAACGGCTTGAAGAGCTCGAGGGCCATCAGCTTCGGCAGGCCGCACTGATGCAGCTTGAGGTACGGGCCAGCCACGATGACCGAGCGGCCCGAGTAGTCGACGCGCTTGCCGAGCAAGTTCTGACGGAACCGGCCCTGCTTGCCCTTGAGCATGTCGGAGAGCGACTTGAGCGGCCGGTTGCCCGGTCCCGTCACCGCGCGGCCACGACGGCCGTTGTCGAACAGTGCGTCGACGGCCTCCTGAAGCATGCGCTTCTCGTTGTTGACGATGATCTCCGGCGCGCCGAGGTCGAGCAGCCGCTTGAGACGGTTGTTTCGGTTGATGACTCGGCGATAGAGGTCGTTCAGGTCGCTCGTCGCGAACCGACCGCCGTCGAGCTGCACCATCGGGCGAAGCTCCGGCGGAATCACCGGGACGGCCTCCAGGATCATCCACTCCGGCTTGTTCTCGGACTTGACGAACGCCGAGACGACCTTGAGGCGCTTGATCGCCCGCTGCTGCTTCTGCCCCTTCGACGTGACGATCATCTCGCGCAGCGTGAGCGCCTCTTCCTTCAGGTCGAGGTCGCGGAGCAGGTCACGGATCGACTCCGCACCCATGCCGCCGCGGAAGTAGACGCCGAACCCGTACGGCGAGCCGAACCGGTCCTTGAGCTCACGGAAGAGCTGCTCGTCATTGACGACCTGCTTGGGCTCCGCATCGCGGAACAGCTGCCAGGTCTGCTCGAGACGGTTGACCGAGTCGACAGCCGTCTCGCGGGTGTCGTCGCGCCGGGACTCGATGTCGAGGTACATCTCGCGAACCTTGAGGGCCCACTGGATGAGGGCGTCGAGGTCCTCCTTCTGGATCTTCCCGTCGGTGCGCAGGCAGAGGTCGTTCGAGAGCTCGCGAAGATCGCGCTCCCCGTCGTCAGCTGCGACGACGTCGGCGAGCAGCCCGTTGCCGAGCACGCGTGCCTTGTCGAGGTTCTTCGTGTCGACGACAGCGACGACATCGGCGTCCTCTGGATGGATATCGGCGCCTTCAACGAACGTCGCGATGAGGCGATTGATGTGCTTGGAGACGGCACCCTTCTTCGAGCCGGTCGCGCCGTCCTGCTCCTTGCGGAGCACGGCGAGCGTCGCACGGATCTGCTCGGCGGCGACGGAGACCTGCTCGAGCTCACGCGGGGTGAGCTTGCGGTCGTCGCGGATCGCAGCGTTGCGGACGAGCTCACGGATCTTCTTGGAGTCCTCGGTCGTGATCTGCACGGCGAGCTCCTTGAGCATGCCGCCCACGAGCGCGCGGGCATCCTCGATCGGCGGAAGCATCTGCTCCTCCGCCCAGGTCGAGAGGCCGCGAATCCAGAAGTCGTCGTCCTCGTCGAAGCCCTTCACCTTGCCATCCGAGAAGTAGTCACGGCGGCGCTTGAGACGCTGCTCGAGCGCTGCGAGACCCTCGTCACGGTCGATGTAGATCCGCTCGACCTCGGCCTTCACCTTGTCCTCGAGATTGTTCAGGTCCTTGGCACGCGCCTCAACGTCGACCGACGTGATGATCGAAGCGGCGAAGTAGAGCACCTTCTCGAGCTCGCGCGGTGCGATATCGAGGAGGTAGCCGATGCGGCTCGGAACGCCCTTGAAGAACCAGATGTGCGAGACCGGGGCGGCGAGGTCGATGTGACCCATCCGCTCGCGGCGCACCTTCTGGCGCGTCACCTCGACGCCGCAGCGCTCACAGATGATGCCCTTGTAGCGGACGCGCTTGTACTTACCGCAGTAGCACTCCCAGTCCTTGGTCGGACCGAAGATGCGCTCACAGAACAGACCGTCACGCTCAGGCTTGAGCGTCCGGTAGTTGATCGTCTCCGGCTTGGTGACTTCTCCCGAGGACCAGTCGCGGATGAGCTTGCTCGAAGCGAGCCCGATCCGAATAGCGTCGAAATCGTTGATGTCGATCAACTGCTGCCTTCCCTTCCCGAGTCCTCGAGTTCGATGTCGGCGTCGTCAAGCGCGCCAACAGGAGCGTCTTCGTCATCCGGGCCGAGATCGAGCGGCTCGAGGTCATCGAGCGTCTCGTCGGCAGACAGCACGAGCTCGCCGTCGGTATCGACACGATCCTCGCCCACCTCGATCTCCTCAGCTGTCGCGTCACGGGCGGTCGCGCGCAGTGAGCCGGGCGAGAGATCGATGCCGAGCTCCTCGGCGGCGCGCAGGAGCTCATCGTCCTCCTCGCGCACCTCGACCTCGCCGCCGTCCTCGGAGATGACACTCACGTCGAGCGCGAGCGACTGCATCTCCTTGAGCAGCACCTTGAACGACTCGGGGATCGACGGCTCGGCGATGTTCTCGCCCTTGACGATCGCCTCGTATGCCTTGACACGACCGACGGTGTCGTCGGACTTGATCGTGAGCATCTCCTGCAGCGTGTAGGCAGCGCCGTAGGCCTCGAGTGCCCAGACCTCCATCTCGCCGAAGCGCTGTCCGCCGAACTGCGCCTTGCCGCCCAGCGGCTGCTGGGTAACAAGCGAGTACGGGCCGGTCGAGCGCGCGTGGATCTTGTCGTCCACGAGATGGAGCAGCTTCAGGATGTACATGTAGCCGACCGTGACCTTCTGCTCGAAGGGCTCACCGGTGCGACCGTTGAACAGGCGCACCTTCCCCGACGTGCGGCGGCCAGCAGGCTGCTTCTTGTCGACATCCATCCGGATCGGGTTTTCGCCCTTGCCTTCCATCCACGCGACGAGCGCGTTGTCGACGTCCTCGACCGTGGCGCCGTCGAAGACGGGCGTCGCGACCGGGGCCGGGTTCGGTGCGTTGATGACCCGATGCGCCGTCGCCGGAATGGCCTGGATGCCAGCCTCGGCGAAGACACCATGGGCGGCGGCCCAACCGAGATGCGTCTCGAGGATCTGCCCGATGTTCATCCGGCTCGGAACGCCAAGCGGGTTCAGCAGGATGTCGACCGGGCGACCGTCTTCGAGGAACGGCATGTCCTCCTCGGGAACGATCTTCGAGATGACACCCTTGTTACCGTGGCGGCCGGCGAGCTTGTCTCCCTCGCTGATCTTGCGCTTCTTCGCGACGTAGACACGGACGAGCTCGTTCACGCCCGGCGGCAGGTCGTCGCCGTTTGTGCGCGAGAAGGTCTTGACGTCGATCACGACGCCGCCTTCACCGTGCGGAACCTTCAGCGAGGTGTCGCGGACTTCGCGTGCCTTCTCCTTGAAGATGGCGCGGATCAGCTTCTCCTCGGCGGTGAGCTCGGTCTCGCCCTTCGGCGTGACCTTGCCGACCAGCAGATCACCGGAGCCGACCTCGGCACCGACGCGGATGATGCCGCGATCGTCGAGGTTCCGGAGCGACTCCTCCGAGCGGTTCGGGATGTCGCGGGTGATCTCCTCGTCGCCGAGCTTCGTCGAGCGAGCGTCGATCTCGTACTCGTGAATGTGGATCGAGGTGAGCACGTCCTGCTTGACGAGCCGCTCCGAGAGGACGATGGCATCCTCGAAGTTGAAGCCCTCGAACGTCATGAACGCGACGAGCAGGTTCGCCCCGAGGGCGAGCTCACCGTGGTCGGTCGAGGAGCCGTCGGCCAGAACCGCGCCTGCAACCACCTTGTCGCCGAGCTTGACGATCGGCTTGTGATGGATGAGCGTGCCCTGGTTCGAGCGCATGAACTTCGTCAGCGTGTACTCGTCCCGCGTCCCCTTGCCCTCAACGACGATGTGCGTCGCGTCGAGCTCGATGATCGTGCCGGCGTTGCGAGCAATGAGAACGTCACCCGAGTCGACCGCAGCGCGGTACTCGAGGCCGGTGCCGACAAGCGGCGCCTGCGGGATCATCAGCGGCACCGCCTGGCGCTGCATGTTGGCGCCCATCAGGGCCCGGTTGGCGTCGTTGTGCTCGAGGAACGGGATCATCGCGGTCGCGACCGAGACGATCTGGGCCGGAGAGACGTCCATGAGCTGGATGTCCTTCGGCGCCGCCATCACGGCCTCGCCCTCACGAGAGCGGCAAAGCACCTGGTCGTGCTCGAACTTGCCGGTCTTCTCGTCGACCCGCTCGGAGGCCTGCGCGATCGTGTACTTCGCCTCCTCGGATGCGTCGAGATAGATGATCTCGTCCGACACCTTGCCGCCGGCGACCTTGCGGTACGGCGTTTGGATGAATCCGAACTGCGAGACCGTCGCCATCGATGCGAGCGAGCCGATCAGGCCGATGTTCGGACCTTCCGGTGTCTCGATCGGGCACATCCGGCCGTAATGAGTCGTATGGACGTCGCGCACCTCGATCGGTGCACGCTCGCGGGTCAGGCCTCCGGCGCCGAGTGCCGAGAGGCGGCGGCGATGGGTGAGGCCGTCCAGCGAGTTCGTCTGCTGCATGAACTGCGACAGCTGCGACGAGCCGAAGAACTCCTTCAACGCGGCGACAACAGGCCGGATGTTGATGATCGTCTGCGGCGTGATCGTGTCGACGTCCTCGGTCGTCATCCGCTCACGAACGACGCGCTCCATCCGGTAGAGGCCAACACGGAAGGCCTCCTGGATGAGCTCACCGGTGGTGCGCAGGCGACGATTGCCGAAGTGCTCGTACTCGTCGAGCTCGTGCACGATCGCACGGCGGTCGATCGCGAACGCGTCGGCTGCGAAGTCCTTCGAGTCCTCGGGCACACCGAGCGTGTGCGGCATCGAGACGAGCTTCTGGACGAGCGCGAGGATGTCCTGAGTCGTCAGGACGCGCGTGTCCTTGGGCACGTCGACACCGAGACGCTGGTTCAGCTTGTAGCGGCCGACCTTCGTCAGGTCGTAGCGCTTCGCGTCGAAGAACAGCGCCTTCAACAGGTTGCGGGCGTTGTCGAGGGTCGGGGGCTCACCCGGACGCTGCTTCTTGAAGACCTCGATCAGCGCCTCTTCCTCGCGCGTGGTCGTGTCCTTGTCGAGCGTCTTCTGGATGAAGTGCGACCCGTTGAACAGCGCGAGGATCGCCTCGTTCGTGGTGGTGTCGATCGCGAATCCGGTCGTCGGATCCTCGGCCGGCAGCGCACGCAGAAGCGTGGTGATCGGGAGCTTGCGCTTCCGGTCGATGCGGGCGTAGACGACGCCCTTCTTGTCGATCTCGAGCTCGAGCCACGAACCGCGGCTCGGCATCAGGTTCGCGATGAAGACCTGCTTCGTCGCGTCCTTCGGCTCCATGAGGTAGGCGCCCGGGCTACGCACAAGCTGCGTGACGATCACGCGCTCTGTGCCGTTGATCACGAACGTCCCCCGCTCGGTCATCATCGGGAAGTCGCCCATGAACACCCGCTGCTCGCGGATCTCCCCGGTGTCCTTGTTCACGAACCGCACCGTGATATGCAGCGGCGCCTGGTAGGTCATGTCCTTCTCACGGCACTCAGTGATCGAGAGCGGCGGCAGGCCGAACTCGTAGTCGGCGAACTCGACGGCGAGTGAGCCGGTGTAGTCCTCGATCGGCGAGATGTCGTCGATCGTCTCGCGGAGACCTTCGCGAAGGAACCAGTCGAACGACTCCGTCTGGATGTCGATCAGGTTCGGAAGGTCGAGGACGTGCTTGAGGCGAGAAAACGTCTTGCGCGCGCGAGGCGCAGTGACCGATTGGGCCAAGGAACAAGCCTCCCTTAGGGTGCTCTATGAATGAGGGCGTAGCGGGGCGAAAACAGGCGTGCAGCGAAACGTCGGCGGGTCGAACGTCGGCGAACTCCCCAGTATAGGGCACGCGACCCTCCATCTGCAAGATCTGCAGAGAGGGTCGGAAGCCGACGGGTGAAGTATATCAGCGAAAAGGCCGGTTGACGCCTTCTGCCGTACAACGCAGGCCCGACCCGATGAGCGTCCTCGAGGTCAGGCCTTGCAGGGAACAGCCTGTGTCGGGACCTGACCCGGCTTGCAGGCCGGAAGGCTCCCGCCGCCCGAGCCCGAACTGCCAGACCCGGAGCTGCCCGAGCCACTGATGCATGGCTTCGCGGACGTCGGAGCCTGGCCGCCAGTGCACGCGGCCACGTCGCTCGCGTTCGTCGGCGCGGGCGGACGGCTGCTGTTCGAGGAGCTCCCGGAGGAGTCGCACGGCTTCGAGTCGCTTGGCTTCTCGCCCTTGTCGCACGTCGGGAACTTCGAGTAGTCAACGACAGTCGGTCGTCGGCTGCTGGCCGGAGGCGCAAGGGGGGAACGACGTCAGGTTGATCGGCGTCGTCTCGCCCGGCCTGCAGGGCACGTTCTGGGTCGGCGTCTGGCCCTTCTCACGCGGCGTGAACTTCGCGATGTCGAACTGGCCCGTCGCGTCGGTCGGGTCGCACGGATTCGCGGGAGTCGGCTCCTGCGTTCCCTGGCAGTACGGGAACGGGTCGAGGTCCTCCTTGGTCTTGGAACTCGGCTTGCACGGCCTGGTCGGGGTCGGCTGCTGGCCGGCCTCGCACGGCGTGTGCCTCGTCAGGTCGACACCGCCGCTGCCGCTTGCGCTCCCGCCCGCGAATGCGAGACCCGAGAGCAGGCCCCCGGCGAGGAGAACGGCGCGGCCGAGGATCGTCCAGCGGCGGGTGCCTGGAAACCGCGCGAGCCGGGATCCCGCCATATCCGCGCAGGACGGTACTACTCCCCCACCGGGGGCGCAACACCGTATGGGGTGATCTTGCCGCGTCGGCCCCGGAACGGCCGAAGCCGGGCAGCGCCCGGCTTCGGCCGTGGAGCGGTGCGGGTCGACTACTTGACTTCGACGCTCGCGCCGGCTTCCTCGAGCTGTGCCTTGATCGAGTCGGCCTCGTCCTTGTTCACGCCCTCCTTGACGGCAGCCGGAGCGCCATCGACGACGTCCTTCGCTTCCTTCAAGCCAAGGCCCGTGATCGCGCGCACAACCTTGATCACGCCGATCTTCTGGGCACCGACAGCCGTGAGGATGACGTCGAAGGACGTCTGCTCCTCAGCAGCCTCGACGGCGGCGCCGCCACCTGCTGCAGCAGCCGCAACCGGCGCCGCAGCGGTGATGCCCCACTCGTCCTCGATCTTCGTCTTCAATTCGACCAGCTCGAGCACCGTCATGCTCCCGAGCTGCTCGAAGACGGTGTCAACTGCAGCCATCGTCATGCCTCCTGGTCTTCGGATTCGTTGGACTCTCCTGCGGGGGCCTCGGCATCTGCCTCGGGCTCCGCCGTTTCGGTCTCGACTTCAGCGGACGTCTCTGCTTCTCCGTCCGGCTGAGCCGTTTCGGTCTCTGGCTCTGCGTCCACCGGCGCCTCGGCCGCGGGCTCTGCCGCCGCCTCGGTTTCGGCTGCCGCGGCGGCCGCTCCACTCGTGTCGCCGCCTGCCTCGAGCTGCTCGACACGGGCATCGATCAGCCCGATCAAGTTCTGAAGCGGAGCGTTCACCAGTGCAAGCAACGAGGTGAGCGGCGCGATGATCGCACCGAGCACCTGTCCGCGGAGGACGTCGATCGGCGGAAGCTTCGCGAGCTCCTCGATATCGGAACCCGAGATCACCCGGCCTTGCAAGATGCCGCCGCGAAGGGCGAGGATCTTCGTCTCCCGTGCGGAGTCGGAGAGTGCCTTCGCGACCGCGACTGCGTCGCTTGCACCATCGATGAACGCGATCGCCGTCGGGCCTTCGAGCAGCGCGAGCAGCTCATCAACACCGGCGGCTTCCGCGGCGCGGCGTCCGAGCGTGTTCTTGACCACGCTGAACGTTGCCCCGTGCTCCGCGAGCCGTCCACGCAGGGTGTCGACCTGAGGCATCGTCAGTCCCCGGTAGTCGGTCACGATCAGCGTTTCCGCCGTGCGCAACCGCTCCGTGAGTTCGGCGATGACCTGTTCTTTGTCGTCCTTTTTCATTCCACCTCCTCCTCATACAACGAGCCCGCACACAGGCGGGCTCGCAGGAGAAAGCAATGGCTCCCAGGAGGCCGCCTCGGGAAGGCTTCTCACAGGCTCCCCACCGGCGGTGGCAGAGCGCAACGTGCTTCCTTTCAATGGCGACGGGCTTGGTTCAGACCGTGACCTGCTCGGCCTCCTCTACCGCCGCTCCGCCCTCGGATGAGAGCTCGCCGGCAATGTCTCGCGTCTGGGACGGGTCGATGTGGATCCCGGGGCCCATGGTGCTTGCGAGGGTGATCTTCTTGATGTACCGCCCCTTCGTTGCGGACGGCTTCGCGCGGACGATCTCTTCGATCAGCGCGGCGTAGTTCTCAACGAGCTCGCGCTCGCCAAAGCTCTTCTTCCCGATCGGGATGTGCACGTTGGCACCGCGATCGGTGCGGTACTCGAGCTTGCCTGCCTTCGCCTCACGGACGGCCTTCGCGACATCCATCGTCACGGTGCCCGTCTTCGGGTTCGGCATCAGGCCGCGGGGGCCGAGCACGCGACCGAGCTTGCCGACGTTGCCCATCTGGTCGGGTGTTGCGATAGCAACGTCGAAGTCGGTGAAGCCCTCCTCGACACGCTTGGCAAGATCGGCAGAGCCGACGACGTCTGCCCCGGCCTCCTCGGCCTCACGCGCCTTGTCGCCCTCGGCGAAGACAGCGACGCGCGTGGTGCGGCCGGTGCCGTGGGGAAGCATGAGCGTGCCTCGAAGCTGCTCCTCGGCGTGCCGGACGTTAAGACCGAGGCTGAGATGCACCTCGACCGTCTCGTCGAACTTGGCGACGGCGTTCGACTTCAGCAGCCGGATCGCCTGGACGGGCGAGTAGTTGGTCTCACGGTCAATCGCCGTGCGAGCCTGGTCGTAGCGCTTACCACGCTGTGCCATTACGCGTCCACCTCCACGCCCATTGAGCGGGCGGTTCCGGCGATGACCTTCATCGCCTGGTCGAGATCGCGGGCGTTCAGGTCAACGATCTTCGTCTCCGCGATCGAGCGGAGCTGATCCTTGGTCAGGCGGCCGACCTTGTTGCGGTTCGGCTCTGACGATCCCTTGTCAAGCCGCAGCGCCTCCTTGATCAGGACGGCGGCCGGCGGCGTCTTGGTGATGAAGTCGAAGCTGCGGTCCTCATAGACCGAGATCTCGACAGGGATGATGCGTCCGTTGTCTGCCTGCGTCGCGGCGTTGAACGCCTTGCAGAAATCCATGATGTTGACGCCGTGCTGACCGAGCGCAGGGCCGACCGGCGGCGCAGGGTTTGCCTGCCCGCCCGGAATCTGCAGCTTGATCTTGGTGAGTACCTTCTTGGCCATGTGAGTCCCGGAGAGTAGCGGTTAGTCCAGCTTCTTGACCTGGTCGAACCCGAGTTCGACCGGGACCTGACGCTCAAAGATGTCAACGAGCACTTTGAGCTTCTGCTGGTCGGGGTTGACGTCGACGATCTCGCCGTCGAAGTCGGAGAGGGGACCACTGGTCACCTTAACCGACTCGCCGAGCTGGAACTCGACCTGGGCACGCGGACGCTCTGCAGCGGAGGCACCGGTCTTGAGAATCCGGGCAACCTCGCCGTCCTGGAGCGGCACGGGCTTGGAACCGGCGCCGACAAATCCTGTGACGCCGGGGGTGTTCTTGACGACCGTCCAAGCTTCGTCATTCAAATCCATGTTCACGAGGACGTAACCGGGCAGCACGCGCTTGTCGATCTGCACCTTCTGGCCGTCCTTCGTCTCGATGACCTGCTCGGTCGGGACGACGATGCGCCTGAAACGCGGGCGCTGCCCCATCGACTCGATGCGGTGTTCGAGGTTGGCCTTGACCTTGTTCTCATGGCCGGAATAGGTGTTGATGACGTACCAGCGGAACATGGCTATTGACCGAGGAGAACTTTCTGCACGACCTGCTTCCACACCTGGTCATTCACCCAGAGGTAGAGGCCCACGATTGCACAGGCGACGATCACGACAACCGTGCCCTGGATGACCTGCTGCTGGCCGGGCCACTCAACCTTCTTGAGCTCCGCCCACGACTCCATGACGAAGTTCGAGCGACGCTCGACCTCGCCGGCAGGGCGTGGATCGGCAGGCCGCGGCGTCTTGCCCCGACCAAGATCGACTTCACTCGCCATCGCGCTCAGCGCGTCTCCCGGTGCGGCGTATGACCTCCGCACCAGCGGCAGAACTTCTTGAACTCGACGCGATCAGGCGTGTTCCGCTTCGACTTCATGGTCTGGTAATTGCGCCGCTTGCACTCAGTGCAGGCGAGCGTGATGGTGACTCTGACTCCGGATTTTGCCATGGTGTTGTTTTCGTCTCCGATCCCCGGCAGGCTGACGCACTGCTCTCGGGCTGAGGAAGTGTAGCTGGACCGGTATCGCGGCCGCAGCCGGAAGGCCTCCGGCCCCGTCTCGCACTGCGTTTCGATAGCGGCGGGTGGGTTCGAACCACCGACCTCCGGGTTATGAGTCCGGCGCTCTAACCAGCTGAGCTACGCCGCCGTGGCGAGGGCAATCGTAGCCGACCGCATCTCTCTGCTCCGGGGTAGGGCCAAGGGCAGACGCCGGTGGAGACGGCCGTCACGTGATGAGGCGGCGCCGGAGCGCCACGGCGACCGCGTGAACGCGCGAGGTCGCCCCCAGCTTGGCGAGGGCCTTCCGTTCGTGCGTGCGGACGGTCGCTGTCGAGAGAGAGAGCCGCCGCCCTATCGCCTCGCTCGTCATCCCGGCTGCAAGACCACGGATGACCTCCCGCTCGCGCCGCGTCAGCTGAGGGGATCCATCGACAGCAGCGACCGCGAAGGCGCCGGCAAGGACGGGGTCGACATACTGCACACCTCCGGCGACGGACCTGACCGCTCTGATCAGGTCGTCGATCGGCGACTCCTTCAGCACGACGCCGAGCACCCCAGCGTCGAGGGCGTCCGTGATCACTCCGCGGCCCCCGGACTGCGAGTAGAGGACGATCGCCGTGCCCGGGGCAAGCTCGGCGGCGCGACGCGCCACCACGATGCCGCCGTCGCGCGGGAGGCCAACGTCGACGACAGCCACGTCAGGACGATGGAGCTCGATCTTCGCCAGGGCCTCCTCGGCATCGATCGCCCGTCCGACAACCGCGATTCCGGCCAGCCGGAAGCGATCAACGAGCGCCTCCACCACTGCAGGCTCGTCGTCGGCGATCACGACCCCGAGGGGGATCTCCCGATCGGCGATGTCGCCCGTCACGAGGGCGGGCCTCCGAGCGGCGGCAGCCGAACGCAGAACCGTGCGCCCGCGCCCGGCGCGCTCTCGACGGTGACGTCTCCACGCATCGCCAGGGTGAGCTGGCGCACGATCGCTAGGCCGAGCCCGCTCCCGACGGGCCGATCCCTGCCGAGCTTGTCGTAGAGGTAGAAGCGGTCGAAGACCCGCAGGAGATCGGTGGGGTCGAGGCCCGGACCGGTGTCCGAGACCACGAGCCCGGCGGCGTCAGCGGCGACGGTGACGGTGCCTCCCTGCGGCGTCTCGCGCAGGGCGTTCTCAATCAGGTTCGAGGCCACCTGCAGGAGTCGGTCGGAGTCCGCCTCGACGACCACCGACGTGCCGGCCGCTGTCAGCGCGACGCCAAAGCCACGCGCAGCAGCCTCATGGCGTGCAACCGCCTCCCGCGCCACCTCGGCCAGGTCGACGGGCTCCGATCGGACCGAGAACTCGTGGCGGTTCATGCGTGCGAGGTCGAGGAGGTCACGAACGAGCCGCTCGAGCCGCAGGGTCTCCGTCAGGATCGTGCGGGCCGCGTCCTCACCGGCGAACGCCCCCTCCGAGAGCCCCTCCGCGTAGCCCCGGATCGCCGTCAGCGGCGTCTTGAACTCGTGACTGACGGAGAGCAGGAAGTCGCGCTCGCTCTTGCGGGACGTCGCGAGCTGGTCGGCCATCTCGTTGAATGTCCGGGCGAGCGACACGAGCTCCCGCGAGCCCTCCTCGGGAAGCGGTGAGTGCTCCCGCTCCGCCGCCAGAGCACGGCTCGCCTCTGCGACGCGCCTGATCGGCCGCACGATCGACCGCGCGAGTAGGAAGGAGAGCGTCGCGGCAAGAGCGGCTCCGGCGAGTGTCGCGACGACGAGATCGCGGAGAAACGGCCTCCACTCGGCCGAGCGGAGGCTCGTGGCACGCAGGAGCAGCAGGCCGCGCGCGGGGAGCGTCCGGTAGGAGTAGAGGTACCTCGTCCCCGCCACCGTGGCGATCCCGTCGCTCGAGTGGTTCACGTTCGGTACGACCGCCGCGAACTTGGCCCGCGGCTCGATCCTGACGAGGACATCACCCGAGGTCGTGTCGGAGTTGACGTAGGTCACCGAGCTCCGCCGCTCCCTCGCGAGCTCGTCGGCGCGGCTCTGCAGGTTCACCGCCTGCGCGTGATCGACCTGTCGGCGGGTGAGCACGGCCCCGATGCCGATCGTGAGCGCAAGGGTGAGCGCGAGCGTGGCAAGCGTCGCGGCGAAGAGCCTGCCGCGGAGCGAGGTCATCTCACGACGGCCTTGTAGCCCGATCCTCGCAGCGTCCGGATCAGGTCGGGCCGCCCGAGCTTGCGTCGCAGCTGGGCGACATGAACATCGACCGTGCGTGTGCCAACGGGGTACTCGACCCCCCAGACCCGGTCGAGGAGGACGTCTCGCGAGAAGACGGCGTTCGGGTTTGCGAGGAAGAAGGCGAGAAGATCGAACTCCTTCGCCGTCAGCTCGACCGCCTGCTCGGCGACGGTCACCTCGTGCGTGCCACGGTTCAGCATCACATCGCCAAGCTCGACGAGGTCGGGTGCCTGCTGCGGCTCCGCGCGCCGGAAGATCGCCTTCATCCGCGCGACGAGCTCACGCGGTGAGAACGGCTTCGTGATGTAGTCGTCTGCGCCGACCTCGAGTCCGATCACGCGGTCGGCCTCCTCGTCGCGTGCGGTGAGCATCACGATCGGAACCTGCGATCGCGCCCGGATCGCGCGGCAGGTGGCGACACCGTCCATTCCGGGTAGCCCGATGTCGAGGATGACCAGGCGGATCGGGTGCCGATCGAGCTCGACGAGAGCCTCCTCGCCCGACCGAACCCAGATCACGCGGTAGCCGTCCCGGCCGAGATACCCGCGAACGAGCTCCCCCACCGACGGCTCGTCCTCAACCAGGAGAACGGTTCCCGCCATGGCCGAGAGTCTAGACCGCCCTCGGCGGACAGCCCTGCCGGTGACTCCGCACTACGGGGTTTCGAACCACGCCTTGGAGGCCAGATACCCGCCGGCGCACGCGAGCACGAATGCGGCCGACGCGGTCACGAGCCGGCGGATCATCGCGAGAGCGGCGTGGAGGCCGTCGTCGTGCTCGGCTGGGGCGGGACGACAGTCGGTGAGACCCTCTTGTCGCCCCTCGGCGTCAGCGCGGCCGGCGTGACGTGAACCCGAACCCGCGTTGCCGTCTTGCCGTCGATGCACATCGTCTGGGCCGCGTCCCGACGGAGGATCTGCGACGGGGTGCCGGGCTGCCCGTCGATCAGGATCTCGGTCGCCGAGGTCAGGCCGACCGTGACGACGCTCCCGTCGGGCTCACGCAGCGTGAGCGACGAGGCGTCTACCGCGACGACGTGACCGCGGTCGTAGATGAGGGTGTGTGGCCCGCGCTTCGTGGTCACGTTGACCTCCGCATGCGACCAGCCGGTCGGGAGCTGCGGCCGCGTCGGCGCGGCGAAACCCGGTGCTGCGGCGGCGAGCACGCCTGCTACGACAAAGACGATCGAGAGCGTTCGGGCGGCGATCATGGGCACATCCTGCCGTGCGGCCGTCAGTCCCGAGCCTGCCGGGTGTAAAGCCGAGGTAAATCCGCGTAGGTCAGCCTGCGCCGTTACTCACGAGGGTGAGCATCTTGAACATCGGCAGATACATCGCGATCAGGATCACGCCGATCATGGCGCCAACGAGGATCATCATGACCGGCTCGATGATCGACGTGAGGCCTTCGATCGAGGCTTCGACCTCGTCCTCGTAGAACTCGGCGACCTTCTTCAGCATCTTCTCCATCTCGCCCGTCTCCTCACCGATCCGGACCATCTGGCTCACCATCGGGGGGAACTGCGAGTTCTCGATGAGCGGCTGGGCGATCGACGAGCCCTCATGGACGCGCTGCCTGACCCCGAGGAGCGCCTGCTCGAAGACGTAGCTCCCGGAGGCCTGGCCGGTGATCTCGAGCGCGGTGATGATGTCGACGCCAGCCGCGACCAGGGTCGAGAGCGTCCGGGCGAAGCGCGCGATCGTGATCTTGCGGATCGTGTCGCCGATCCGCATCGGGATGCGCAGCCGCGTCCTGTCCCACAGGCGTCGACC
>JBAWZV010000013.1:0-27339 GCA_037142875.1 Actinomycetes bacterium
CGCCGCCTGTGAAAGTCGCAAGACCGTTCGCGGTCGTCGCACCGGAGAAGCTCGCGGTGTTACCGATCGTCGCGCCCGTTACCGTCAGCGACTGAAGCGTCAAAGACGTGAAACTGACACCGCTGCTGAAGGTGACTGCGCCCGAGAAGCTCGCAGAGCCGGCAGTAAGAAGACCAGTCAGCAACGTCGTGCCGCTGTTCGAAAGAGATGAGGTTGCTACGGGTGCCGTCCAGGTGCCTGGCAGCGTGACCTGGGTGGGACCGTTAATGATGTGCGAGTACTGGATCCCAGTGCCGATCATCGCGTCAGTGATCGATCCGTTCGCGATCTGGCCCGCGCCGATCTGACCGGTAATGGCCGTGAAGGGCAGCGACGTCGTCGCGGGCGTGGCCAGCGTCGACGAGGGGAAGGAAGAAGGCTTGCCGGTGATGTCGCTCCAGGAGATCGACGACTTCTTGTTGATCGCGGCGATCACCGCGGCAGAGAGGTTGTCGAGTCCGATCGAGCCGTTGGCGATCTGGTCGCCCTGGATCATGAAGTTGTCGGCGAGCTTGGCGTTCGTGACCGACTTGTTGGCGATCTGGTCGGTGTTGACGGCGTTGTCTGCGATCTTGTCGCCGGTGACCGCGCTGTTCACGATCTGCTTCGTGCCGATCGCGGCGCCCTTGCAGTCGAGATGCCAGAAGTACCCGAGCGCCTTCGTATAGAAGATGTCAGCGCATCCGTTGACATCGACCTTGGTGTTGTCGAGACGGACAACGTGCTGAGCGCGCACTGCTGCCTTGGGGGTGGAGGCATTGTGTGCAGAGCTCATGGCGCCGGTAGCGGGCAGGACGAAGATAAGACTCGTGCCTACTGCAATCAATGCCTGTACTGCTCTGTTCCTCAAGGCCTTGCTATTCACTGAACGAACCCCCTCGGTCATTGGATGCGCGGTGCGCTGGTCAAGCAGTAAACGGGTATCTATCGCTTCGGAACGTGCACAGCCGAACCCTCGGCGGACACATACTCGGGCAAGAGTAGAGCATCGGTCGGGGGAAAGCAAGAAGAACCGCCGTGAAGTCACGGCACATCCAGTGTCGACGACAGTCGGCTATCAGAGGTCGAGATCGTGAATCCGGGAGGTGTAGTGGCGGGTTGCGGGCGCCATCGAACGCGTAAGCTTTTAGTGGCCGCTGGCCTCGACCACACGCCCCTGCTACTCGAGTGCCCGGCCCCGCGCCCGAGCCGGAGATAGACGATGCCGAGCGTTTCACGAACCGAGGCCCTGGTCGGCTCCAGGCGCCGCGCCTTCTCGAACGAGACGGTGGCCTGCGCAGCCATTCCCGCGCGCAGCCGGCCGGGCCCCTCCTGGAAGTGCTCGTACGCCGCGGTCAACGCACAAGCAGCGACTCGACCTCGTCCAGGATCGCCTGCGCCACAAGGTGTTTTCCCGCCTTGGCCACATGACGCTCCCCCGTGAGACCCACGATCGTGACCTCGTTGTCCTCTGCATCGAAGGCGATGTCCCCGCGGGAGATGTCGTTGAAGACCACGAGGTCGACCCCCTTGTCCGCGAGCATCCCGCGCTTGCGCTCGAGACCCTCCGGGCCCGACTCGGCACCGAACGCCACGATCACCTGGCCCGGGCGCCGCTCGGAGGCCAAAGAGCGGGCACCATCGAACGTCAACTCGAGGTTGAGAATCCACGGTTCGGTGCTCTTCTGACGCTTCCCGGCGAGCACCTCGACAGGCCTGTAGTCGCCAACAGCCGCGGCAAGAAGCGCAATATCGAAGTCCGGCAACGCGAGCGCGGCATCGTGCATGGCGGCTGCGGTCGGGGTCGGAATCACCTCGACACCGGCGGGCTCCGGCACAGCGAGGTTCGCCGCGAGGAGCACGACGTCGGCGCCACGACGCCGGGCCTCCTCGGCGAGCGCCACCCCCATCCGTCCCGATGAACGATTACCGATGAAGCGCACGGCATCGATCGGCTCACGCGTCCCGCCCGCAGTGACAAGGACACGGCGGCCGCTGAGGCTCCCTGGTCGAAGCATCTGCTCCACACGCCCGACGATCTCGGGCGGCTCGCTCATGCGCCCGACCCCCCACTCGCCCTCGGCCGTCTCACCCTCGTCTGGCCCAATCAGGTCGACACCGCGCGCAACCAGTGTCGCGACGTTCGCACGCGTCGCAGCGTGGCTCCACATCCGCGGGTTCATCGCGGGCGCGATAAGCACCGGCCCGCGATGAGCGAGCGCCGCCTGGGCGAGCAGGTTGTCGGCGATTCCGTGAGCGAGCTTGGCCAGCGTGTTCGCCGTGCAGGGCGCTACGACCAGGATGTCACCGCGCGTGAGATGCGCATAGAGATCGTCGCCGGCCGGGCGACGGGCGAGCGCACTGAACGTCTGCGCCGTGACGAAGCGCTCCGCGCCGGGCGTGACGAGCGGGATTACCTCATGCCCCTGCCGAACGAGAAGCCTCGTCAGGTCGCACGCCTTGTAGGCGGCGATGCCACCGGAGACGCCGAGAAGGACGGTGCTCATCTGCCCCTGCTCCGCATGTAAGCATTGTGCACGCTCACCGGTAGGCGAGCGGCGGCGACGGACGCCCTACCGCTTGTAGTCGAAGACGATCTTGCCCTCTGCGATCTCCTGCAGGGCCATCGTCAGATAGTTCTTCGAGCGCGACTGGATGAGCGGCGGCGGGAACTCGTCGAACGTTCCCTCACCGAGCTGGTGGTGGTAGTTGTTGATCTGTCGTGCGCGCTTCGCGGCAACAACCACGAGCGAGTAACGCGAGTCCACCTGGTTCAAGAGCTGATCGATGCGCGGGTGATTCATATGTCGCCCATCCTACCCGCAGCCGCGAGGTTGCCGCGGACGATGCGCGCAAGGGCCTCGGCGGCGTGGTCACGATCGTCGTTCTCGACCACGTGATCGAACGCGTCACGCTCCTCGAGTTGACGGCGTGCAGTCTCGATGCGACCGCCGATCTCCCCCGTGCTCTCGGTGGCCCGCTCGCGCAGCCGGCGCTCGAGCTCGGGCAGCGGGGCGTTCACGAAGATCGTGACGGCGTTGGCGTCGCGGCGTTTGACGCGGAGCGCACCCTCGGTCTCCAACTCGAGGAGCGGCGCTTTGCCCGCGCCACGCAGCCGGTCGATCTCGGAGCGGAGCGTCCCGTACCTATTGCCGACGTAGTCGACCCACTCGAGAAACTCGCCCTCCTCGATCAGACCGTCGAAGGCCTGACGCGAGATGAAGTGGTAGTGGTCTCCATCGACCTCGCCGGGGCGCTGTGCGCGGGTCGTTGCCGATACCGCAAGAGCGAGCTCCGGGAACTGCGGCAGGAGCATCCCAATCAACGTCCCCTTGCCGGCACCCGAGGGGCCCGTCACAACGAAGACGGGACGGACGCCCGGGTCGATGCGACTAGCGGTTGAAGAGGCCAATCAGCTCTTGGCGCTGGCGGTCGGAGAGTCCACCGACCGTCTTCGACTGGCTGATGCGGCACTGGTTCAGAAGCCGTGCTGCCTTGACGCAGCCGAACTTCGGCACGGCGAGAAGCATGTCGAAGACCTTCGCCGTCGAGACGAACTCGGGAGGTGCGCTCAGGATCTGCTCGATCGAGACGTCACCGGACTTGAGATCTTTCTTCAGCTGGGCCCGCTTCACCCGGATGTCGTTGGCTCGCCGAAGTGCTTCCATCCGCTGGTCGAGAGACCGAACCGGGGCCTGCACGTGCGTCGTCGAGGTCGCCATGAGGGCCGCATACTAACAACGTCCACGATCGGTGCAAGCGGGTACCGCCAGAGGACGTTTGCACCTCAGGCAACACCCGTGTGCGCGGCACCGGCAGCCTCATCTGGACTCGCAAATCCACGCTCGGTGAGCTCGTCCGAGAGCTCGGAACGAACACGTCCGGGCGCGTCCGGGTCGGCGAAGAGCACCGTTCCGAGCGCGACGTGTGTCGCGCCGGCGGCAAGCATCTCGAGGGCGTCACGGCCGGAGAAGACCCCGCCGGTACCGACGATCGGAAGCTCGGTGACACGCCGGGCCGCGTAGACCGCGGCAAGGGCGATCGGCTTGAGCGCCGGGCCCGAGTAGCCACCTGTCGCCCGGGCAAGGCGCGGCCGCAGACGGTCGTCGAGCGCCAGCCCGCGGATGGTGTTGATCAGGGTGAGTCCATCGGCGCCCGCTGCCTCGACAGCGCGCACGGACTCGGCGACGTCCCAGGTTGCCGGTGAGAGCTTCGCGTACAGCGGCAGCGAGGTGGCGGCGCGGCAGGCGGCGACGATCTCGGCTGCCGACTCGGGCGCCTCATCGACGTTCGGGCACGAGAGGTTGACCTCGATTGTCACGTCGTCGAGCCGGGCGCAGGTCTCGGCGTACTCCGCAGCCGAGAAGCCCCCGACCGAGACCCAGAGTGGGACACCGAGCGAGCGCAACGCCGGGAGCGTCTCGGCGAGGAACTGCGCCCTCCCCGGGTTGGCAAGCCCGATCGCGTTGAGCATCCCGGAGTCGGTCTCGGTGATCCGGACAGGCGGGTTTCCACCGCGCGCTTCGGGCGTCACGGTCTTGGTCAGGAACGCGTCGAGACCGGCGACAACCTCAGGTGCGGTGAGCGCGTCCAGGCAGCCACTTGCGTTCAGGAGGAGCACAGGACCGGCCCCTCAACACAGAGTCGCTTGAACGCCCCGTCGATCTCGACGACGCAGCCGTAACAGGCGCCGTACCCGCAGGCCATCGGCGCCTCCCAGGCGAGCTGCGCGGACGGCACGAGGGCGCGTACCGCCTCGAGCATCGGCTCCGGCCCGCAGGCGAGAACGTCCATGTCGAGCGGCATCGCTGCGGTCACGAGCACCGGGTCGATCACAACCTCGGCGTTCGGCACGAGAGCGGCTGCCTCGGCATGGAACGCGCTTCTGAATCCGAGCACCGCGGGTGGCCCTCCGAGCGCCTCGGAGAGAAACGGGAACGGCGCCACGCCGATGCCGCCACCCACGAGCAGCGGCCGAGCGACGTCGAGCCGGTAGCCGTTGCCGAGCGGGCCGAAGACGGCGATCTCGTCACCAACCTCGAGGCCGGCGATCGCGCGCGTCCCGGGCCCGATCGCATCGATCAGGAACCCAAGCTCACCCTCCGGTGCGAGGCAGAGCGAGAACGGCCGCGGGAGGACTCTCCCGGGTGCCTCGAGCATGAAGAACTGGCCGGGAGCCCCGGGGTTGAGCGAGCCCCGCTTCAGGCGGAGAAGGACGTACGGGCCGACGGCCTCGACGCCTACGACCGCGAGTCGCTCACGACGCCGCACGCGACGCCTCCGCCCCACTTGCGGCCTGCCGCTCCTGAAGCGACGGCGAGGACTCCTCGTGGGGTGATGCGATCGCCTCGAGCGCCGCCCGGGCAACCGCCAACGTCGTGATGCACGGCACCTTCGCGATGACTGCGGCCTCCCGAATCGCGTAGCCGTCGCGGCGAGCGTTGCGGCCCTCGGGTGTGTTCACCACAACGTCGACATTCCGACCACGCACAAGCTCAACTACAGCTTTACCCTTTTCAACCTGTTCGACCTCGATGCCTGCGTTCCGGAGCGCGTCGGCGGTGCCGCTCGTGGCAACGAGCGAGAAGCCGAGATCGAGGAACGATTGGGCGATCGGGACGACGGCAAGCTTGTCTGCGTCGCGCACCGAGAGGAAGGCGCGGCCACTCCGAGGCAGTGTCCGACCAGCGGCACGCTCGGCCTTGGCGAACGCGGTGCCGAAGTCGGCGGCCGAGGCCATTACCTCGCCCGTCGAGCGCATCTCCGGGCCAAGCACCGGGTCGGCACCCGGGAAGCGTGCAAACGGCAGGACGGCGGCCTTGACGTGGTGGTTTGCCCCAGCGGCGGGCGCCGGGAGCGCGAGCTCCGCGAGGGTCGCGCCGGCTGCGAGCCGACAGGCCGCGTCGACCAGGTTCACGCCGATCGCCTTGGAGGCAAACGGGACGGTGCGCGAGGCACGCGGGTTCACCTCGAGGACGTACACCTCGCCACCCACGACGGCGAGCTGAACGTTGAGCAGGCCGACGACCCCGAGAGCCGCACCGAGACGCCCGACGATCTCCCTGACCTCGGGCGAGTCTGAAGGCGCGGGGATGACACACGAGGAGTCGCCGGAGTGGATACCCGCCTCCTCGACGTGCTCCATCACGGCCGCGACGTAGGTCTCCTTGCCGTCGCAGAGCGCGTCGACGTCGAGTTCGATCGCGCCCTCGAGGAAACGATCCACGAGCACCGCGCCGTGCAGGTGCGTCATCGCATCGCGCACATCGGCGTCGTCGTAGCAGACCCTCATCGCGCGGCCGCCGAGAACGTACGAGGGCCGTACGAGGACAGGGAACCCGATCCTCTCGGCAATCGCGGACGCCTCGTTGCCGGACGAGGCAATCCCCCACTCCGGACAGCGCACACCGGCGCTCTCCGCGAGCCTCCCGAAACGCTCCCGATCCTCGGCCAGATCGATCGCATCGTACGGTGTCCCGAGGATGCGGAAGCCCGCGCGCTCGATCGCCCTCGCCAGCTTGAGCGGCGTCTGGCCGCCGAACTGGATGCACACGCCAACCGGCTGCTCACGCTCGAGCACCCCGAGCACGGCGGCCTCGTCGAGCGGCTCGAAGTAGAGCCGGTCGGAGGTGTCGTAGTCGGTCGAGACCGTCTCGGGATTGCAGTTGACCATGACCGCCTCGTACCCCTGCGCGCGGAAGCTCTGCGCGGCGTGGACGCAGCAGTAGTCGAACTCGATTCCCTGGCCGATGCGGTTCGGCCCACTGCCGAGAATCACGACCGAGCGGCCGGGCTGCGGCGGGGCCTCGTCGAGCTCGCCACGCGTCGAGTAGAAGTAGTTCGAGGCAGCCTCCACCTCGCCGGCGCAGGAGTCCACGCGCCGATAGACGAGCGCCCCGGTGGTCTCGACCGGCCGCGCCAGCTCGGCCGCAAACCAGGGGTGTAGACCCTCGGGCCTCCACTCAAACTCACCCTCTAGTCCACGTTGAGCCTTGTCGAATGCCTCGCGGAATGTCCGCCCAATTCCCATCGACTCGCCGACGGACTTCATCTGAGTCCCGAGCGTCCGATCGGCGCCTGCGAACTTCTCGAAAGCGAAGCGCGGGAACTTGACAACGACGTAGTCGAGGGTCGGCTCGAAGCTTGCCGGGGTCGTCCCCGTCAGGTCGTTCGGGATCTCATCGAGCGTGTAGCCGACCGCCAGCTTGGCGGCGACCTTGGCGATCGGATAGCCCGTCGCCTTCGACGCCAAGGCAGATGACCGCGAGACGCGCGGGTTCATCTCGATCACCCGGATCGCACCCGAGACGCGGTCGCGGGCGAACTGGATGTTCGACCCTCCCGTGTCGACCCCGACGGCCCGGACGATCGCAACGGCCGCGTCGCGAAGCTCCTGGTAGGCCTCGTCGGGCAGCGTCATCTGCGGGGCGACCGTGACGGAGTCGCCGGTGTGAACGCCCATCGGATCGAGGTTCTCGATCGAACACACGATCACGACGTTGTCGGCGCGATCGCGCACGACCTCGAGCTCGAACTCGTCCCACCCGCGCAGCGACTCCTCGACGAGCACCTGGCCGATCGGGCTCTCGGCAATTCCGGTCGCGGTCTGCCGCAGCAGCTCCTCCGGCGTCGAGACGAACCCTCCCCCGTGTCCGCCAAGCGTGAACGCCGGACGGACAACGGCGGGCGTCGACAGCCCTGCAACCTGGTCAATCGAAGTCACGATCGTGGAGGTCGCGACCTGAAGGCCGCACGACTCGACAGCCTGCTTGAAGAGCTGCCTGTCTTCGGCACGCGCGATCACATCGACGGCCGCGCCGATCAGCTCGATGCCGAGCTCGTCGAGGACGCCGGCGGCGTGGAGCTCGAGAGCGAGGTTGAGCGCCGTCTGCCCACCCATCGTCGGGAGCAGCGCGTCCGGCCGCTCTCGTCGCAGAACTCCTGCGACGCCCTCGAGGTCGAGAGGCTCGATGTACGTCCGGTCAGCAAACGCCGGGTCGGTCATGATCGTCGCCGGATTCGAGTTGACGACGATCGTGCGATAGCCGTCCTCGCGCAGCACCTTGAGCGCCTGGCAGCCCGCGTAGTCGAACTCGCAGGCCTGACCGATCACGATCGGACCGGAGCCGATCAGGCAGATCGATGAGATGTCGTCACGACGTGGCATTGCGAACCTCCTCAACCCAGCCACCAAGGATCGGCCAGGCGTCATGCGGGCCAGGGCCTGCCTCGGGGTGGAACTGGACCGAGCGGGCGTGCAGATCCGGGTAGGCGATCCCTTCGACCGTATCGTCGTAGAGCGAGACATACGTCGGCGCACGCTCGGCGCTGCGCTCGACCGCAAACCCGTGGTTCTGGCTCGTCACCAGCACCCGTCCGGTAGCCACCTCGAGCACCGGATGGTTGGCGCCGCGATGGCCAAAGGGCAGCTTCGACGTCTTCAGCCCGGCCGCCAGAGCGAGCAGCTGATGCCCGAGACAGATGCCGAGCACCGGCACGCGTCCGAGCAGGTCGCGCAGCACGGCCACCTCGGCGTGCAATGGCTCGGGATCGCCAGGCCCGTTCGAGAGCAGGACGCCGTCGAACCCGGCCAGCGTGTCGGTGTCGACGTCGTGAGGGAACACGGTCACGGCGGCGCCGTAGGTGGCAAGGCGGCGCATGATCGAGCGCTTCGCGCCGTAGTCGACGACCGCGATCCGGACGTCGCCCTCGGCAGAGAAGGCGTATGGCTCCGTGGTCGAGACCCGTCCGGCGAGCGCAGCACCGGTCATCGACGGCTGCTCGAGCACCGCAGCGAGAGCCTCGGCGGGCTCGCCGTCTGTGACGACCGCGCCGCGCATCGCACCCCTGTCGCGCAGATGCAGCACGAGCGCGCGGGTATCGACGCCGGTGAGCGCGGGGATCCCCTGCTCGGAGAGCCAGTCTGTCCATGCCGGCCCGCGTGCCTCGCGCATCACGACGGCGGTGCTGTGTGGCGCCGACGACTCCAACCGTGTGTCAGCCACCCCGTAGTTGCCGATCATCGGAGCGGTGAAGCACACGATCTGCCCGCAGAAGCTCGGATCGGTGACGACCTCCTGGTACCCGGCCATCGCTGTCGTGAAGACCGCCTCGCCGAACGCCCGTCCCGGCGCACCGACGCTCTCGCCGTGAAACACGGCACCGTCTTCGAGGATGAGGAAGCTCACGCCTCGTACGCCTGGTACGCCACGCGGCCGGCGGCGATCGTCAGCATGACGCGACCCTGCAGCCGCTCGCCGATCAGCCAGGAGTTCGCCGACAGCGACAGGAAGTCGTCCTCACGGACATCCCAGGTCGCCTCGGTTGAGAGCAGCACGAGATTCGCGGTCGCACCGACCGCAACGCGCGGAACGTCGAGGCCGAAGATGCGCGCCGGGCCGGTCGACATCCGCTCGAGCACCGTCTCGAGTGAGACCAGGCCCGGGAGCACGAGGTTTGTGTAGAGCGCCCCGAACGCCGTCTCGAGCCCGGTCACCCCGAACGGGGCCGCCTCGAAGGGCACGTCCTTCTCCTCGCGGGAGTGCGGTGCATGATCGGTCGCGATCGCGGCGATCGTGCCGTCGTTCAAGGCGTCGATGAGGGCCTTCCGGTCGGTCTCGGTCCGGAGCGGCGGGTTCATCTTGAAGTTCGTGTCGAGCGACCGGACGGCCTCGTCGGTGAGGCTCAGGTGGTGTGGCGAGGCTTCTCCGGTCGCCCTCACCCCCACCTCCTGCGCCCGGCGCAGGTGGTCGACGGACTCGATCGCGGACAGGTGCATGAGGTGGACGGGCTGACCGGTGTCGCCGGCCAGCGCGATCTCACGCGCGACACCGAGACTCTCGCCAAGCGACGGCCAGCCACCGAGACCGAGCTCTGCGGAGACGGCGCCCATGTGCATGTGTCCACCGCGGGTCAGCGACGGCTCCTCGCAGTGCAGCGCCAGGATGCGTCCTGTGATCGCGTTGTACTCGAGCGCACGCCGCATCAGCCCGGCTGTCGCGACGGGCTTCCCGTCGTCGGTGAAGGCTGCGGCGCCGGCGTCGGCAAGCTCGCCCATCTCGGTGAGCTGCGCTCCGGCCTGACCCATCGTGATCGCGGCCATGAAGCCAACGGGGATCTCGGCCTCCTCGACCGCTCGTGCCCGAAGGCCACGGAGAACGTCGGTGGTGTCGACGACGGGGTCGGTGTTCGGCATCGCGAGGATCGCGCAGTACCCACCCGCCGCGGCTGCCGCCGTCCCCGAGGCGATCGTCTCCTCGTCCTCGCGGCCGGGCGTGCGCAGATGCACGTGAGGGTCGATGAAGGCGGGAGCGAGAACCAGCCCCGTCCCGTCGATCACCCGGTGACCGCTCGTGTCGAGGTCTACACCGAGCGCGGCGATGACACCGCCGTCGATCCGCACGTCCATCACGGCATCGACGCCTTCAGCCGGGTCAAGCACACGGGCGCCCCGGATCAGGACGTCGTCGGCGCCGCTGCGCCCGACGAGGATCACGCGACCTCCAGTGGAACCTCGACGAGAACGGGGCCCGTCGTCAGGAGGTCGTAGAGGACGGCCATTCGCACGACAAGTCCGGCGCGCACCTGATCGACGAACAGTGCAGCGTCGGAGTCGGCGACCCGGGCGTCGATCTCGACGCCACGGTTGATCGGCCCCGGGTGCATGACCAGCTGTCCGGGGCGCAGCCGGTCGGGCGTGACACACCAGCGCGCGGTGTACTCGTGAAGGCTTGGCACGTAGTTGGCTCCTTCCTGCATCCGCTCGCGTTGCATGCGGAGCACGTAGACGATGTCGGCGTCGCGGATCGCGTCGATGTCGAACGACACCGGTGCGAGGTCGGCGGGGAGCAGTGGCGGCGGCCCGACGAGGATGACGCTCGCTCCGACAAGGTGCAACGCCTGGATCAGCGAGCGCGCGACTCGTGAGTGGAGGACGTCACCGACGATCGCGACCTGCACACCCTCCAGTCGGCCCAGCGTCGACTGGATCGTGTAGAGGTCGAGGAGGGCCTGCGTCGGATGCTGGTGCTTCCCGTCGCCCGCGTTGACGACGTGCGCCTGCGTCACTCCGGTGATGAGTTGCGGCGCTCCGATCTGAGGATGACGGATGACGATCACGTCGGGGTCATAGGCCGCAAGCGTGAGAGCCGTGTCCTTCAGCGACTCGCCCTTCTCAACCGACGAGCCGCTCGCCTTGACGGAGAGGGTGTCTGCCGACAGCCGCTTCGCAGCCAGCTCGAACGACGCGGATGTCCGCGTCGAGGACTCGTAGAAGACGTTCATGATCAGGCGCCCGCGGAGCGTCGGGAGCTTCTTGGTGTCCCTCTCCTGTGAGAGCGCAAACGAGTGCGCTGTTGCGAGGAGCCGCTCGATGTCATCGCGCCCGAGATCCGCGACGGACAGGAGGTGGCGCCTCCGTGAGCCGCGCGGGGGTCTGAGACCGCTCGGCACGACATGCAGGTCGGTCATGACTCACCCCCGTCGGCGTCTCCGACGAGCACGACCTGGTCGATCTCGTCGATCTCGGCGAGCTGAACCTGCACCCGCTCGTCTCGTGCTGTCGGCAGGTTCTTGCCGACGTAGTCGGGGCGGATCGGAAGCTCGCGGTGGCCGCGATCGGCAAGGACTGCGAGCTGAATGCGGGCGGGGCGCCCGTACTCAAGAAGAGCGTCGATGGCAGCGCGGATCGTGCGCCCCGTGTAGAGCACGTCGTCGACCAGGATCACGGTGCGTGCTTCGAGGTCGAAGTCGAGCCGGGTGTCGCGCACGACTGGCTGGGCGCGGCGCGGCGCCTGGCCGGCGCGAACGTGCACATCGTCGCGATGGAAGGTGATGTCGAGCTGCCCGAGATCGACCTCGACCGATGTCCGCTCGGCGATCAGCCGCTGCAGGCGCTCGGCGATCGGGACACCGCGTGTGTGGATGCCGACGAGGGCAACCGAGGAGATGTCCTCGTTCCGCTCGATGATCTCGTGCGCGACACGTGACAGCGTGCGACTGATGGCCTCGCCGTCGAGCAGCACGCGCCCGGAAGCCGTTCGGGTCGTCGACCCTGGCTCGTTCATCGAACTCCTTTCCGGCCTCGCTGGACCGAGTTAAAGGGTGGTGCGTCGGAGACTCTAGCGCACGGGTTGGACGACCCGAACGGCGGCGAGCGTCCGGGGAGCGACGACGGCCACGGCTGCTCCTGCCGCTACGAGAACGGCGAGGGTTCCGAGCCGTGCGGAGAACCCGGAGTGCGAGTAGACCGTCTCCGGCCACTGGATGAAGTCGAGGGCGTTTGCGTCCGTCCAGGTGATCTCGTCGAACATCGCCATGCCGACCGAGTACAGAGCGAGGGCGGCGGTCGCGAGGCGGTAGCGCACGAGGGCAAACGGGAACCCGAGCATCAGGAACGGCAACGCCGCGGCGGCGAACCGTGGCCCCGGCGAGTCGCCGCCGTGGGGCAAGAAGTAGCCCGTCGTCGTGATCACGTACGCCGCGGCGATCACCGCGGCGGTCAGTGCCTCGCGCCGAGCAGCCCGGACAAACGCCCTGTACCCGATCGCCGCGAGCACGAGCACCGGGGAGACGATCAGCAGACCCTGTGCGTTGATGAACGTGTCGGCGAGGCCGTGGAGGCTCGGAACACCGATCCCGAACAGGCCCTTGCTCTGCTCCCCGGCGAACTGGTTGGCGACGTAGGAGTACGAGAGGTGGAACGGCGAGCCGAACGCGGCCCAGTCGTAGAGTCCGAGGAGCAGGGCAGCCGGGACGCCGCCCAGAACGACACGGAGCGCGGCGCCGCGACCGCCGCGGATCAAGGCGTACACGGCCAGGACGATCGTCCCCATCCCGCCGAGGTACTCGAAGAGCACAGCGCCACCACCGAGAGCGCCCACGCCCAGCCAGGCCCTGCTGGATGCCGCGCGCGAGGCGAGGATGAATCCGCCGAACAGCATCAACGCGCTTGCGAGGTGACCAAAGACCGTTGGACCGAGCGACCCGGCCATCGTCCCGAGCCCAAAGACCACAGCGGCCGCCCCGCCCGTTCCCGGGATGAGGCCCTCGCTCGCCCTTCCGATGAGAATCACGAGCCCGAGCAGGGGAAGCCCGCCGGCGACGAGCCGGAAGAGCCACCGGACGATCGGCCGCTCCCATGGCGGCCTACCGTGTGCCCCGCTCCCGATCGCGTCGACGACGTGCAACGTCGCCTCGGCCGGCACGAGGAGAAACGAGATTCCGGGCGCCTTGTCGGAGTACCAGTGTCCTGACTTGAATGACCGATCCAGCGTTCCGCGCCAGTACGGGTCGATGTCGACGGAGCCACGCGAGACGATCGACTCGCTCAGTGCCATGCGGCTCGTGTCCTGGGCGCCGAAGCCTGCCAGCATCGGAAACGTCGCAAGCGCGATCAGAGCGATGAGCAGACGCTCACGCGGGTACGAGCTCAACTTCATCGGTGGGCCACTGCAAGGAGCATGTGCTGTTCGACGTCCAGGGTGTCAGGCTGTTCGACCTCTGCGCGTGCAAGACCATCCGCGTACTCGTCGGCTGACAGCGCCTCGATCGTCGAGTAGGCCTTCGACCGGATCACGTCGAGGGCACGCTCCCGGTCGATCGTCGAGCTCTGCTTGAGCCGTTCAAACGCCACCGTCGCGAACCCCGCCGCCTCGAACTCGCTCCGAAGCGTCTCCTGACCGGGGAAGATCGTCTGCCGGATACGGGACACCGACGGGAAGTACCGGCCAAACCACACGTTGCCTGCGTGGTCGGGGTCATCGCTGACGACGACGAGCCGCCCACCCGGCGCGAGGATGCGAGCTGCCTCTTCGAAGGCGCGTGGCCGTCGGACAAGATGAGCGACGAGCCGCATGATTGCGACGTCAAACCACCCGGTCTTGAATGGCAGCGCCTCAGCGCGCGCGACGCGCGCGTTGACACCGAGCTGCTTTGCCCGGGCGACCATCTCGACCGAGGCATCGACCGTCCAGACCCTCGAGACCGCCCGCTCACGCAGCTCATCGGCCAGCCGCCCGGTGCCACAGCCGATGTCGACGACCCGGGCGCCACGGGCCTCGCCGAGTCGGACGATCGCGTCGAAGACCTCCCACCACCCCTCGTCGACCGGCCGCAGCTCGTCGTAGCGGGAGGCACGGCGGTCGAACCCCGAGAGCTCCCCGTTGGTGACCGGCTCGCTCATGCGGGTGGCGTCGTATCGCTCTCGCGCTGCGGCACGGCACCGTTCTTGACGAGCGTCGGTTCGCCCCGTTCCGCGAAGGGCACCTCGACGACATCGAAGTCGCGGGGCAGGATCGTGTTCGCGAACACATCCCTCGCCTCTCGGAGGAGCTCCGGGCCGAAATACCTGGGCGAGACGTGCGTGAGCGCAAGCAGCCGGACTCCGGCATCGTGGGCCACCTTCGCAGCGTCGGCTGCGGTCGAATGCATCGTCTCGACCGCGCGGGCACGTTCGTCGGCCCCAAACGTCGCTTCGTGGACGAGCACGTCGGCACCCGCCGCGAGCGCCAAGACCACATCAGACGGCCCTGTGTCACCGGGATAGACGATCGTCCTGCCAGCACGCTTCGGGCCAAGCACTGCCTCTGGAGCCACGGTTGACCCATCCGCGAGCGTGACCGTGCCGCCGCGCTGCAGCACGCCTCGCTCCCGGCCCGACGGGACCCCGAGCGCGTCGGCGGTGGCGACGTCGAACTCGCCAGGCCGCTCGTCCTCCACCAGCGCGTACCCGACCGCCGACTGTCCGTGAACAACGGGGAAGACGAGGATCCGGTACCCGTCACGGTCGAGCCAGTCGCCGCCGCGGAGCTCGACGAGCTCGAGCGGGTAGCTGAGCCGACCGAACACCCGATCGAGACTGGCGAACAGGTCGCGCAAACCGGGCGGCCCGTAGATTGTCAGTGGGAGCTCGCGCATCCGGAGCGAGAAGGTCTTGAGCATCCCCGGCAGGCCGAGGTAGTGGTCAGCGTGGTAGTGGGTGATGAAGATCTCCTCGAGGTCGACCAGGCCAACCGTTGAGCGCAGGAGCTGCCGCTGGGTGCCCTCGCCGCAGTCAAAGAGCAGTCGCTCTCCGCCCCGCCGGATGAGAAGCGAGCTCGGCGCCCGCCTCGCGGTCGGCGCGCTCGCCGACGTCCCCAGGAAGACGATGTCGAGGTCCACCGGCCGATCCTAGCTCGGCCTCGCCTCCCGCCCGCCTCGCGACAGCCGCTACGGAAGAACGAGCCGCTGGCCCGGCGAGATCCCGGTGTCCTGCAGATGGTTGACGCGCTGGATATCCCAGATGGCACCACGCACGTCGCCGCTGTAGTGCTTTGCCGCGATCGTCCAGAGGGTGTCATAGGGCTGAACGCGGTAGACGACCTTGTGCCCGTGAGCGCCGGACGGACGCGCAACCGCGCTCCAGACGAGAAGCGCCATGACCGCTACGAGGAGGGCTTTACCGAACATGTGTTCGTCACACTATCCGAACACCTGTTCGTCTGTCAAGGGTTCGATGCCGGCCCGCCGCGAAGCGGCCCTGCGTGCTCGGCTGCGGCGGTGCTCTACAGGGATCGCAGGAGCGTTCGCGCCCGGGCGAGCCCAGCGCGGTACACCGCGATCTGCTGGTTCAGCGCGACCTTCGCACTCCCGATAGCCACGTGCGTCTGGGCGGTGAGCGCGGCGATCCGGGCGGTGTAGGTGGCGATCAGCCGCCGGCACCGCGCTGCAGTTGCCGTCCTCCCCGAGCATCCCCCCTTGGCAGCCGCATAGAGCTGCGCCTGCGTCGCCTTCGGGACGGCTGGCGGGGTCACGGTCGTCGTCGTCGTGGTCGTTGTCGTCGTTGTCGTCTTCGCGGGCGCCGCAGCGATACCGGCCGGAGTCCAGGGCACCATCGCCCCGGCACAGCGCGACCCGCCCGCAGTGAACGCGCGCACCGTCGCCGCCGACGCCTTGGGCGTGAAGGCGTTCGACGCCGAGTAGTAGTACATCCCGCTCTGCCAGCCGGCGAGCGACGCCTCGTCGATCAGATGGAAGATGTTGACGACCCGGACATTCGGGTCGCAGGCGACGAGGTTCAGCAGCTGGCCGTACCAGCTTGCCTGGTAGGCCTCGGTCGCGTAGTCACCGATCACGCCACCGGCGCTGTTCGCGCTCACCTCCGTGCCGACGTAGTCACCGTGCCCGGTCGAGTCGGTCTGGATCCCGGTCTCGTTGAGGCTCACCGGCAGTCCACCGCCCGCCTGCTGCCCGATCGTCTTCTGCACCGAGCCCGAGAAGCCGTCGAAGAAGGCCTGGTAGATCCGGGCCAGGTTCGAGACGCTCGCCTCCTTGACGTTCTGGTACCCCGCGGCAAATGGCTGCGACTGCGGGATGGGATACGGGTGGAAGTCGAAGCCGTCCATCAGCGGCGTTCGCCGGTTGGTCTTCGCGGCAAAGGCCTTGAACCACGAGCCGAGGGCGCCGAGGAACGTGACGGGCGTCGTCGAGGAGTTGCTGGCCGCGTTCGGGTTGTCGTTGCCGCGAGGCGAGAGGCCGACGCCCCAGACGAAGTTGTCACTGCTCACCGCGTGGATCGCGTCGTAGGCAGCGGCGAGCGCGCGCCCACAGATCTGCGCCGACTGGTTCGTCCCGTCGGTGAACCACTGCGGGTTCACGAAGAGCGGCTGGTTGCACTCGTTCATGACGACGAACTGGTGCACGGTCGGGAACGTGCGGGCAACCATGCCCGCCCAGGCGGCCCACTGCTGGATCTTCGCGGTGTCGCCGCATCCCTCCGGATCGCTCGACGGAGCGCAACGCGCGGCACCGGTGAAGACCTGCGAGTGCATCGGATAGATGTCGAGCTCGACCGTGACACCGCTCGTCTTCGCCTTCAGGAGCGCCTGGTTGACGGCGACCTGCTCGGGGACGAGCGTCGGCTGGTTCTCGTCCCAGCGGAGGCTGAGCGCGTTCATCGTCAGACCGGTCGACTGCATCGCCGGGTAGAACCACCCCGAGACGTTTGCATCCTTGCCCGCGTCGTCGTTGACACCGACGATCAGGCTCGCGTCGGAGGCCCCCACGCACAGGGCGAGGAACGCGGCAATGCATGTCCCTACGGCTACGAGTCGTCTCACGGTTCCCCTTCGGTCGGCGCGGCAGACGCTACTGGCTTTGCCCGCCCCAGCTACAGGATGCCGCATACAGCCGCATACAGGGGTGCCGCGCCAAATCGCACCGGGTCGGTAGCGACGAGCCCCGTCTCGGCCTGCGCCGCCTCGATCGCCGCGAGCGCAGCGTCCTCGTCGAGATCGCGCGTGTTGAGGGCGATCGCAGCGACCTTCGCCGGGCGCGCGATCAGAGCGATACGCTCGTGCAACTCGACGAGGCGCGAGAGCGACGGCATCGGAAACGCCTCGTTCCCGTCGATGAAACGCTCGCCCGCCTTGTGGCACAGGACGTAGGCGTGCGGCGCGCTCCCGTGGAGGAGCCCGAGCGTCACACCGGAGTAGCCGGGATGAAGCAACGAGCCCTGCCCCTCGACCCAGAGCAGCTCGCCGCCACGAGCGACACCTTCGAGAACGAGTCGCTCCGCGGCGCCGGCGATGAAGTCTGCGACGACCGCGTCGACCGAGATCCCCCAGCCCGCGATCGCGATGCCCGTCTGCCCGGTGGGCACGAACTGGCTTGCGACGCCGGCGCGCCGCGCTGCCGCATCGAGCTCGAGCGACACGGTCATCTTCCCGATCGCGCAGTCGGAGCCGACCGTCAGCACCACCTTCGCGTGGTGCGTGAGGTTCGCACCCGTCGGCACGTTGAGGCCAGCGGGCGCCTTGCGCAGGTCGCGGAGCTCAACCCCGTGCGTCGCGGCGAGCGGTGCAAGCTCGGGGTCGTCCGAGATGAACTCGTGCAGGCCGCTCTCGACGTCAAGCCCGCTCTCGATGCAGTCCTTGAGGAGGTCGCGCCACGCAGGCGGGAACCGTCCGCCCTGGGTCGCCACGCCGACGAGTGCCGCGGCCGGTGCGAGCCGGAGCGCGTCGGCAACCGTGCCCACGATCGGGAAGCCGTCCTGCTCCTCCCCAGCGCGTTCGCTGTCAAGGATCGCGACGACCTCGTCGGGCCGGTAGCGGATCACGCCCCTGGCCGTCTTGCCGTAGTGCGGGTCGGCCGAGTGCCCCTGGGCCAGGATGAGGAGCCTACGCTGGTCGGACACCAAGTCCCACCATCTCGGATGGACGCTGGATGCCGTCACTCCACTCGACACCCGGCCAGGGATCCTCGGCGAGCAGCAGGTTCCCGTCGAGGTCGACGTGGTCGCAGAGACTGGCGATGTGCGCACCGGGTGCGATCCCGAGTCCGGATTCGACCATGCACCCGAGCATGACACCAAGCCCGAGAGCGCGCGCGGCGTGCGTCATCCGAATCGCCTCGCGGAGCCCGCCGGACTTCGAGAGCTTGATGTTGATCCCGTGTGCGCGCGCGGCACACGCCGCGACATCGGCGAGCGTGTGACAGTCCTCATCGACGTAGATCGGGACGGGCGAGCGGCGCTTGAGCTCGGGCCCACCCGGGTCGCCCGCTGGCAGCGGCTGCTCGCAGTAGTCGAGCGGCATCTGGGGCAGCAGCTCGAGTGCCTCCTCGAGCGTCCAGTACTCGTTCACATCAACCTGGAGCGGCAGGACGGTCGCCGATCTGACGGCGAGCACCCGCTCGAGGTCGAGGCCGTCACGGCCTCCGAGCTTGAGCTTCAGCCGATGGAATCCGCGTGCCGCGGCCGCCTCGGCGCTGCGTGCCATGTCGTCCGGGTCGCCGAGCCACACCGTCCATGAGGTCGGGGGGCCATTTCGGCCCAACCCGAGCAGCCGATGGACGGGCACCCCGGCGAGCTTCCCCTGGAGGTCGTGGAGGGCACCGTCGAGCGCTGCCCGCGCCGCGTATCCGCCGGGAGGAAGCGTGGCCCAGATCTCGTCCAGCGCCCACGGATCATCGCCGAGTTCAATCCCGTCCAGCCATGCAAGCGACGATGCCACCGACTCGTCGTAGCGCGCGATCGGCGCGCCTTCTCCGAAGCCGGTCAATCCACCGTGGCGGATCTCAACCGCGACGACCTCCGCCTCGTCCTGCGCCTCGCGCGCGATGACGAACGTCTGCGCTAGCCGCAACGTGACGCTGTGAGCCTGAAGCTCCACCCCGGCTAGACTAACCGCTTCACAGGCGCCCGTAGCTCAGGGGATAGAGCGCGTGCCTCCGGAGCACGAGGTCGCAGGTTCGATTCCTGCCGGGCGCATTGC
This sequence comes from Actinomycetes bacterium, assembly GCA_037142875.1. Lineage (GTDB taxonomy): Bacteria > Actinomycetota > Thermoleophilia > Gaiellales > Gaiellaceae > PALSA-600. Next base: position 19,269 of record JBAWZV010000013.1, read on the forward strand.
AACACTCGACGATCGGCTGACGACGACCTCGGACTCGCCTCGGGGGAAGCAGCTGATCCTCCTCACAGGAGCGACCGGTTACGTGGGCGGTCGGCTCCTCCGCGCACTCGAGGAGCGCGGGGAGCGTGTCCGATGCCTCACGCGGCGCCCGGACGCTCTCGCTACGCGGGGTGAGCACACAGGCGTCGTTCAGGGCGACGTGCTCGCGATCGACTCGCTCCGAACAGCCTTGAGTGGCGTCGACACCGCGTACTACCTCGTCCACTCGATGGGGTCGTCGGGCAGCTTCGAGGAGCACGATCGCAGCGCAGCCTCGAACTTCGCAACGGCCGCACGCGAGGCTGGTGTTCGGAGGATCGTCTACCTCGGCGGGCTCGGTGCCGGGAATGACCTCTCAAGCCACCTCGCAAGCCGCCAGGAGGTCGGCGCGATCCTCGCCACGTCCGGCGTCGACACCATCGAGTTGCGGGCGTCGATCATCATCGGCTCCGGAAGCCTCTCGTTCGACATGATCCGACGCCTGGTCGAGCGCCTGCCCGTGATGGTCACGCCGCGTTGGGTACGCACGGTCGCCCAACCAATCGCGATCGAGGACGTGATCGCCTACCTCGTCGCCGCACGCTCCCTGGAGATCGACCGGAGCACCGTGTTCGAGATCGGCGGCGCCGACACGGTCTCCTACGAGGGCCTGATGCGCGAGTACGCACGCCAGATCGGGGTCCGCAGGGTGATCATTCCTGTCCCGTTCCTGACAGCCCGTCTGTCCAGCCTCTGGCTCGGCCTCGTCACGCCGGTCTACGCTCGGGTCGGACGGAAGCTCATCGACAGCCTCCCCCACGAGACGGTCATCCATGACACGCGTGCCCTCGAGGCGTTCCCGATCCGCCCGCGCGGGTACCGAGAGGCCATCGCCCGCGCCCTTGCCAACGAGGACGACGAGATCGCTGCGACGCGCTGGAGCGATGCCGTCTCATCCGCAGGCGGTCGACCAACTCTGGCCGGAGATGTTGGGCACGCCGGCCGCCTGGTAGACACGCGCTCGGTTCGCGTTGACGCCACTCCGGCACAGGCGTTCGCGCCGATCCGGAAGATCGGCGGAGACACGGGCTGGTACTTCGCCGACGGGCTCTGGCGCATACGCGGGTTCCTCGACCTGCTCGTGGGCGGCGTGGGCCTCCGACGTGGCAGGCGCGATCCTGAGGAGCTCACGGTCGGGGCACCGCTCGACTTCTGGCGTGTGGAGGCGTACGAGCCAAACCGTCTGCTTCGCCTGCGCGCCGAGATGAAGGTTCCGGGCCGGGCCTGGCTTCAGTTCGAGATCGAACCCGACGGCGCGGGAAGCACGATCACCCAGACGGCGATCTTCCAGCCGATCGGGCTGGTCGGACGCCTCTACTGGTACAGCCTCGTCCCGCTGCACTCCGTGATCTTCGGCGGCATGCTGCGAGCGATCGCGCGCATCGCAGCGTCATCCCCGTCCTGATCGCAGCGGTCAGGTCCGGATCGCGAGGCTCCAGTAGCCACCAAGCGACTGGACGCGCCAGCCGGAGCGGGCAAACGCGTCCGACACGGACTGGTCGACATGCCCGATGACCACCGAGAGGTACTCGGCCTCGTTGGCCTTCGCGACGGCCGTGGCCGGTGAGAGGAAGCGAATCCGACGCTTGAGATTGGGACCGAAGAGCAGGTAGGTCGGGTCGTCCCCACCCATGACGGCGCCGATCAGCCCGTCGGACTCGGTGTCCTGATCGAGCTCGCTCACCGCCTCACCGGCGGCGGTCTGCCAGGTGAACCAGGCCGCCTCCGAGCGGGTGAGCTGCCACGGATGGCCGTAGCCGCTGTTGAAGCGCTTCGCCTCGTTCTGGTCGAGCGCGAGCCACACCGCGATGACCGCGACGGCGAGCACCGACAGCGCAGCCTCAGTGCGTGCGAGCACGCCCGCAAGGAGCGGCACGCTCAGTGCCACGGCGACGAGCACGAACCGCGACAGGAACGGGTTGTACCGCGAGTTGGCGGCGAGCAAGGCTATGAAGACCGGGATCGACAGCGCGAGCGCGAGACGGCGACGGTCCCCGCTCCCTCTGATCGCGGCAATGACCGTGACAGCGGAGACGCCGAGGATAAGGAGTCCGAGCGGACCGAACGCGGCGAAGTCCTCCTTCACGAAGCGGTTGATCTTCCACGTGAAGCTCCGCCCGAGGAACGCAGTCGACGAGCCGCCGACCGGCAGGCCGGTGACCCGGACGACGCCGTGGAGCGCCCCGGCGACAAGCAGCGCCAGGGCGGGCGTGCAGAGCGGCAACGCGATCCAGAGCGCACGGCGAAGCCGTGGCCGTACCGGCCGACGGCGCAGCCAGGCGATCACGATCAACGCGAGTGCGACGTCGACACCCACGAGCGCAGGGCCCCATGTCAGCCAGGTGCCGAACCCCGGGAGATCGCTGAAGCGATAGATGACCGCGACGAAGACCGAGACCGCATCGGTGAGGTTCGGTGACATCGTGTTCTCGACTCTGCCGTCGCCGTACCCGAGCACGTGCCCCGTCTCGACGAGGTTGAGGACGTATCCCCAGCAGCCGACGAGCACGAAGCCGGCGAGCGTCGCGCCTCCAAACCTGACGGCGACCCGCCGCCCGCATCGCACCGCCAACAACACGACGACGGGCAATGCGAGAGCCGTTGTCAGCTTGACGCCGAGGCCGAGCGCAACCGCAAGACCGGCCAGCACGACGCCCGCCTGCCCGCCACGCAGCAGGAAGGCAACCGCAACCGCCGGGAACGACGCTGCAACCAGATCGTTCTGCGCCGTGATCGACTCGAGAGCGACGAGCGGCAACGTCGCAAACAGAAGCGCTGCACAGACCGCGCCCCGCAACTCGTGGCCGAGCGAGCGGGCGCTCGAGTAGACAGCACCGACGATCGCAAGCTCTGCGAGAAACTGTGGCAGCGCCGAGAGTGCCGCACTCCCCGTCGTCACGAAGAGCGCGAGAATCTCCTGCTCGGCGACTGGCTGGAACTCGTTGATCCGCCCCGTCGGGGCGTCGGGGACCCAGTAGATCCCTCCGTGCTGGAGCCACATCGCAACCCGCGTCAGGTGGTAGCTGAGGGCATCCCAGTTGTTCGGAGGCGACGCGACGACGAGCAGGAACTCGTAGGCGAACACCGCCGTGGCGACCAGCACGAAGGCGCCGATGATCGGGTCGCGGAGCGCCCGCCATGCAGCTGCCGCCGTCCTCGGCATCGCAAGCCCCGGACGGCCACGCCGCCACCACACAACGAGGGCTGCGGCAAACACCGCCACCTCGACCTCGCCGAGCCGCGTCTGCGTGACTCCGCGGAACGGCGAGAGCGCAGCTGTCGTCGCCGTCGTCTCGGCGACGAAGCACACGTACGCAGCCAGAAGCGACGGCACAGGCCCGTCGAGGCGAAGGCTTGCCGCGACGAGGAGCGCTGTAGCAGCGAGCAGCACGAGCAAGGCGACGCCGACCACGCTGCGACTATCGCAGAACCACGCGACGCGATGTGCGCGTTCCGCGGCAACACGATCGGTGAGCCCTGGCGCGCGGCGGTGATGGCGGTACAATGCGGCCATGTCCGCGTCCACGATCATCGACGACCCGCTCAGTACCGATGCACGGCCGCTAACCCATGCCGAGCCTGCCTCGCATCCGGCGGACGCGCAGCTCCCGCGATACAGCGGCTGTTGTCGCGCATCCGCGCGCACCCGCTGAGCTCAGCGCAGCCGGACTCACCTGGATCCACCTCGACGGCCCGACGCTCGAGGCCGCACAGGACCTTGCCGACCGCTTCGGCTGGCATCCGCTCGACGTCGAGGATGTTCTCTCGAAGCGCCAGCGGCCCAAGGTCGACGACTACGCCGATGAGGGATACCTCTTCGCTGTCCTCCACTTTCCGGCCTATGACCGCACCGTCCAGAGGCTGAACGCCGCCGAGCTCGACGTCTTCGTCGGCCCCGACTACCTCGTCACCCTCCCCACTCGGGAGCTCCATCCGGTCACCCGCCTCTTCCGCCGCTGCGAGGAGGACGACGCGTTCCGTGAAGGCCTGTTCTCGAAGGGCTCCGGCCGGCTGCTCTACGAGGTGCTCGACGACCTCTTCGACTACTGCTTCCCGATCCTCGACAAGATCGGCCACAAGCTCGACGCGCTCGAGGACGACGTCTTCGAAGGAAAGTCGGACGAGGTCGTCCGCGACATCTCGAACGTCAAGCAGGAGATCATCAGCTACCGGAAGATCATCAAGCCGGAGCGCTCGACGTTGCGCGTTCTCGAACGGCACGTCGAGCGGTTCCTGCCGGAGGAGCTCGAGCTGTACTTCGATGACATCGTCGATGCCGCCGAGCGCATCTGGGACATCCTCGACAACTACAAGGAGGTCGTCGAGGCGCTCGAGTCGACAAACGAGGCGGTCATCTCGCACCGGCAGAACGACGTCCTCCGTGTCCTGACGGTGTTCTCGGTTGTCCTGCTCCCGCTCACCCTCATCACCGGGTTCTTCGGGATGAATGTCGAGTTCCCCGGCTTCGGGACGGTGTGGGCCTTCTGGTCGATCTTCGCGGGCATGGCGTGCCTGCTCGTCGGACTGCTCTCGTTCTTCCGCTTCAAGCGCTGGCTCTGACCGAGCCGCCGGGCGTCGCTCAGACAGCGGCTGCGAGGCGCTCGATACCGGCCTCGATCTCATCCGGAGCAGCCGATGCGAACGAGAGCCGAAGGCAGCTGGCCACCGCGCCAAACTCGGTGCCGGCGACGGCCGTGACGCCTTCGGCACGCTTGAGAATCTCGCGTCCATCCGGGTAGCCGGGAAGCGTCAGCCAGAGGAAGAGCCCGCCCTCAGGCCGCGACCAGCTCGCGCCGCCGAAATGCTTCTCGAGCGCGCCGATCATCGCGTCGCGCCGCGCCTTGAGCTCGCTGCGAAGCTTGACAAGATGCGGCTCGAAGCTGCCACGCCGCAGGAACTCGAAGCAGACCGCCTGGCTCGTCAAGACCGGGGAGATGTAGGTGTCGTTCGCACGGGCGATCAGACTGCCCGCGACGCGCTCGGGCACGATGAACCAGCCGACCCGAAGCCCGGGAGCGATCGTCGCCGAGAACGAGGAGCTGTAGACCGACGTCTGGCCCGAGAGGTCGAAGAGGGCCGGAAGCGGCTCCCCCTCGAAGCGGGTCAGGCCGTAGGAGTCGTTCTCGATCAGCAGCGTTCCCTCGGCGTTGATCAGGTTCTCGACTTGGAGGATCTCGAGCACGCGCTGGCGGCGCGCAAGCGTCATCGTCCACCCTGTCGGGTTCTGGAAGTTCGGCATCGTGTAGACGAACGGCGGTCTCGCATACTGGGTGATCTGACCAGCGAAGTCGTCGACCCCGAGTCCCTCCTCATCGATCACGACGGCCATGACCGCGGCGCCGAGCTTGAGGAGCGCCTTCTGCGCGCGGTCATGCATCGGACACTCGACCCCGATGTTGCGTCCCATGATGTTCTCGCCGACAAGCAGCGAGAAGCCCTGGAGCCACCCGTTGGTCAGCACAACCCTGAACGGATGCACGCCGAACCACTCGGCAATCAGCTCACGGAGCGGTGAGTAACCGGCGCCGGTGCCGTATGACAGAAGCGTCCGCCCGTCACGGCGCAGAACAGCCTGGGCGCAGTCGGTGAGCTCCTCCGTCGGGAGAAGGTCGGCCGCGGGCGTGTCCCTGGCAAGCGAGACGGTGTCCACGCCGCCAGCTTAAAGGAGTCGGGCCCGTCTCCGGGCCCGACTCCCTCCTTCCTCGAACCGTGGGTCGTCGCGGCTAGGCGACGCCCGCGGCCTTGAGCGTCGCGCGAACACGAGCTGGCGTCATCGGCGCCTCGTGAATGCGAACACCCGTCGCGTCGAAGAACGCGTTGGCGATGGCGGCAGCGACCGGAGCGGTCGGCGGCTCACCTGAGCCGGTCGGCAGCAGATCCGTCCGCTGAACGACCTTGACGTGCACGTTCGGATGATCCTTGAACCGCAGGAGCGGGTACGAGACCCAGTCGAGAGTCGTGACACGACCCTTGTTGAAGCCGACCTCCTCGTACAGCGCACGGCTGACGCCCATGATGAGCGAGCCCGACTGCTGGTTCTCGATCAGCGCAGGGGCAACCGAGAGACCGGCGACCTGGGCGGAGTACATGTCCTTCGCCACTATCTTGCCGGTCTTGATGTTGACCTCGATCTCGGCGATGACGCCGGCCTGCGAGCTTGCGTAGCCGCCGAGGGCGATCCCGCGTCCCCTGCGCACGTCCCCGGTCTGCTTGACCGAGTTCGCAACCCGCGTCTCCCAGTTGGCCATGGCCGCCACGTTGCTCAGCGAGTCTTTCCACTGGTCGAAGCCGTCGTTCACCTTCGCCGTCGTGATGTTCTGGAGCCGGAACTTGTACGGATCCATCCCGGCGAGGTAGGCGAGGTGGTCGATCACCTGCTCGTTGGCGAAACATGTCTGCGGGGCGTTCGGCGCCCGGAGCGTGCTCACCTTGAAGTAGTTGTTCAGCACCGGAACCGTCTTGCCCGTGATGCGCCGGTTCGCGATGTTGTACTGCGTCCCGGAGTACGTCACGTCTGCCGGCCCGTTACCCGGAGTCGAGATCGTCTGGCCGATCATGACCTCGGTCGGCGTCTTCGCGTACGACGCCATGCCGAAGCTCGTCGCATCCCAGGCAACGAGGTTGCCCTTCGCGTCGATGCCGCCCTTGACGTCCCACAGGGTCGCCGGGCCGTAGTTGTCCCACCCGTGCTCATCCCAGCGCATGTACTGGACGCGCACCGGCTTGCCGACCGTCTTCGACATGATCGCCGCGGCCTGCCCCGTGTCGACGTGCTGGGCGCCGCCGCCGAAGGTGCTCGACCCGGTGTAGTAGATGACGCGGGTGCGGCTGGCGTCGAGCCCGAGTGCGACCGAGACCTTCGGGCGCGTCGTGCCGTAGCCGTCCTTAACGTGGCTGTAGAGGATCGCGCCCGTGCTGTTGACGTCGGCGACGGCAACGTTCGGGCCGATCGGAGCATGCATCTGGTAGTGGTAGGTGAAGGTGCCGCTGTAGGTCTGGGCGGCGCTCTTCATCGCCCCGTCCGGATCGCCAGCAAGTGCCGAGACGCGTGCCGGAGCCTGACCGGCGGCGTCGAAGTCACGCATCGACTTCCAGAGGTTGCCGCTGCCAGAGATCTTCGGCGGATCCGACCAGGTGACCTTGAGCTGAGCGGCGGCCTGGATCGCGTCGTACTCGCGCGGAGCGACGACCCCGACGAAGTTGCCGACATGCACGACCTGAACGCCCGGTATGTGGGCGATCGAGGCCTGATCGATGTTCAGTGGCACCGGGTTGATCCCGTCGCCGTAGGCGCCCTGGCCGCGCGGACGCACGATGCGGCCGTGGAGCATGCCGGGGACGCGAACGTTCGCGGCATAGGTGAGCTTGCCAGTGACGATGTCCGGGATGTCGCGGCGCGGCGTTCGGAGGATGCCGACCTGCGTGTACTGGCTCACGGGCTTGGCCGGAGCCGCACCAGCGGCGAGCGTCGTACCCGTGTAGCTGACGTTGAAGAGCTTGTCGCCGATCAGCTGGCCGTAGGTGACGGTCTTGCCGCCGCCGGAGACAACGCCTTTCGAGACGCTGAGGCTGCTGACCGGAACACCGAGCTGTGTCGATGCAAGGCCGAGCAGCGCCTGATAGGCCGACACTGCCGCCATGCGGACGAGCGGACCACCGGTCGTGATCGAGGAGCTGCCGCCCGTGTTACCGGTGTTCGGTGAGGGCAGCGGGCCGCCCGTGTCGAACGCGATGTGCACGAACTGGCTCGTGTCCATATTGAGCTCTTCGGCAGCGAGCGTGAGCAGCGCCGTCGTGGAGCCCTGGCCGAGCTCGATGCGCCCCGAGCGAAGCGACGCGGTGTTGTCGGCGTGGATGATCAGGAACGAGTCAACGGCGTTCGGGTTGCCCGGGCCGGAGCTCGCGTACGGGTCGATCGCCGCGGCAGCCTTGCCCGCGGTGCCGGCGCCGACAGCGCTGAAGCCGACGACGAGTGCGCCGCCGCCCTTGAGGA
>JBAWZV010000014.1:0-25630 GCA_037142875.1 Actinomycetes bacterium
ATCATGGGCAGTAAGACTCTCAACACGATCGGACCGACCTCAGGGGGTCACGCCACGCAGGCTGGCGCGTGCATCTATTCGCTGCCCAACAGCCCCGGTAGGGGTCGGTGGAGGCAGAATCTCTTGGCGGATATCCGCAAGCTCTCTGCCTGATGTGTGCGGTGAACTACGTGCCGTTCTCTTGCGCGCATGAAGTAGGACGGGGTTCTTGGAATACCTCGATCCGCGCGAGCGGTGCGCCAAGGCACACGTGGATGCCGCCGCCAAAGCCGGTGTGCTCGGCTGCGTTTCGCCGCACCGAACAGCATCGCGATCTTGCGGCCACGCGGGATCGGGACGCCTGCAACGTCGAGGCCGAGCAGTCACCTGAAGCACGTCCGGCCGCGGGAGACGAGGCCGCGTGCCATGTGTATTTCCGGCAAGCAGCCCGGCTTGCCAGACTCCGAGCTATGGGCGCACGTGGGATCGAACCACGGACCTCCCGCGTGTGAAGCGGGCGCTCTCCCGCTGAGCTATGCGCCCGGGAGGGTTCTAGGTTAGCCATTCTGCTGATCGCTGTCGGGGTCCTCGCCCTGTTGTCGTCGGCGGAGTTGCTGCCAGTTCGTGGTGATGAACCCGAGCGGGGCCTCCGCCTCGTCGAGCCCGACGTACTCAAGCCGAGGCTCGTCGGCCGGGAAGAGCGGGATGAGTGCAAGCCCGGCAAACGACGCCGGATCGCCCAGGGAGAACGGCAGAACAGGGGATGGTGCGAGTGTGGAGCTCATGCCTTGTAATCACCGCGAGAGCGGGAGGTTCTTACGAGGCGGAGAGGCTCCCGCGGCGTCGGCCAGGGAGAGCAACGAAAAAGCCGCGGCACCTGCGAGGGAATCCTTAGGGCTGCTTCCTTCCGGATCTGACCCGGTTCAGAGCCTCGCAGCGCCGCGGGCACTCACACTCTAGCGAGCAGGAACGCAGCCCCGGATCGCCGCGACGTCGCCCGCCCCGGAGCCTCCGCCGCTACCGTCAGCGCCGAGATGGCGCCCGGAGCCGCACGAGCATGATCCTCGCCGTTGCCCTCGTCGCGGCCGTCCTGCCGCTGCACGGGAAGACGGTCGTGATCGACCCGGGCCACAACGGCCGAAACTGGCAGCACACCGCCCAGATCAACCGCCTCGTCGACGCGGGCACGCTCCGCAAGGCCTGCGACACGACCGGCACCGCAACGGACGCGGGGTACTCCGAGGCCGCCTACACCTTCGACGTCGCGCAGCGGCTTGCGCGCGCGCTGCGCGCGGCGGGGGCCCGGGTCGTGCTCACCCGCACGACGAACGACGGCTCTGGCCCCTGCATCACCGAGCGCGCCGCGATCGGCAACCGCGCCCACGCCGACGTTGCGATCTCGATCCACGCCGACGGCGGCCCCGCCGCCGGCCGCGGCTTCGACGTCATCTACCCGCCGTCGCTCAAGAGGCTCACCGACGACATCGCCGCCGCGTCGCACACGCTCGCGATCGACATCCGAAACGCCTTCCGTGCCGGCACCGGCGAGCAGACCGCCGACTACGTGGGCCGGGACGGACTCGACGTGCGCTCCGACCTCGGCGGGCTCAACCTCTCGGACGTCCCGAAGGTCTTCATCGAGACCGGCAACATGCGGAACGCCGCGGACGCGCGCCTGCTCACCTCGCCTGCCTATCGGCAGCGCGAAGCGGCAGCGCTCGCCCGCGGACTCGAGCGGTATCTCAGCCGAGCAGGCCGAGACTGTCCGGCGTGCCAACCTGCGCCGTGAACTTCATCTTCACGGGGCCGCAGAGGTCGCCGTTGTAGTTCTGGGTCATCGTGATCGTCCCGCTCGCCGTCGTGGATGACGGGAACGTGCCGGTGATCGTCGCGGTCGTCTTGACGCCGTTTGCGTCGGCGAACGTGGGCGTCGTGGTGATCGAGAACGCGCCGGTCGCGCCGAGCTTGATCACGGGAATGACGCCGACGGCGTTTGCGGTGCCGTACGGATCGACGCCCGTCGGGAAGTGGCCGTAGCCGAAGCAGCCGAGCGAGCCGAAGCTGAAGTTCGTGAGCGTCTTGCTGCCCGCACCGACCTTGAACGTGACGAGCGCGTGGAAGCCGTTGATGGGCCGCAGCGAGAGCGTGCCGGCGAACGCTGCCCTCGAGGGAGCAGTGGCAGACGCAGCCGCGGCGGTCACGAGCACCGACAGCAGGGCGAGCAGAGAGACGAACTTGCGCATGTGTTTCACCTCGGGGAGTCGGCGGGATACTCGGACGCCAGCAGTCGATCCACGATAACCCAAATGCGGCCGCTGCTCGCGGAAATCGGCGGTTGACAGACGGGCCCGGATCGCGTTAGCGTCGCCTCGACAACTGCGGCGAAACCCGACCTCGAAGGAGGAATCGAGATGGCGACCGCAGCGCCTACCGCAGCCCGGGAGAAGCTCGGGAAGCTCCCTGTTGCAACCGACGTCCGCACGCTCAGCTTTGCCCGGTACGTCGACCGCGCCACGCTCCCGAAAGCCCCGCCGTCGCTCGACCTGAGCCGCACGGTGCTTGCCTGGCCGATGTACGCAAACGACCGGATCGGCGACTGCACCGTCGCCGCCGCCGCCCACATGATCGAGGCCTGGAGCGGCGCCGTCGACGGGACGCCCGAGGAGGTGGCCGAGCGGTACGTGCTCGCCGCCTTCGACCGGGTGAAGGTCGTCGACCCGGCGAGTGGGGAGGCCGGCGCGTACGAGCTCGACGTGTTGAAGGACTGGCGCAGCCATGGGATCGGCGGCCACAAGATCGGCGCGTTTGCGAAGGTCAGCGTCAGCGACACGACGCTGCTGCGCACCGCGGCGTACCTGTTCGGCGGGCTCTTCATCGGGATCCAGCTGCCGCTCACCGCGCAGGGCGAGGGCACCTGGGAGTGGAGCGGCGAGCTCACCGGCCCCGCCCGGCCCGGCTCGTGGGGCGGCCACGCCGTCAACGTCGTCGCCTACGACGACCGGACGCTCACCGTTGTCACCTGGGGACGCCTGCAGGAGATGACCTGGGCGTTCTGGGAGCGGTACGTCGACGAGAGCTACGCCATCATCAGCCCCGACTTCCTGGACGCCGGGAAGGCGCCAAACGGGTTCGACCTCGCCGCGCTGCGGCGCGACCTGGCGCTCGTTACCGGCTGAGGAGTGCGCGCCCGACGACTGTCGCCTCGGCGCCGACCGCGGCGAGCGCGGCGACGTCGTCGGGCGTCCGCACGCCACCGGCGGCCATCACCTTGAGGCCCGACGCGGCGACCGTCTCGATCAGGTCGAGGTCGGGGCCGGTAAGCGTGCCGTCACGGTCGATCGCCGTGCAGTGCACCCGCACGACACCGGCCGCCAGGCAGCGGTCGATCGCGTCGGCAAGCGACAGGCCGGAGCCTTCGATCCAGCCGGCGGTACGCACCTGGCCGTCGCGGACGTCGAGCGCGACGGCGAGGCGGTCGCCGAGCGCCTGCGCCCACGGGCCCGGGTCGGGGAAGGCTGCGGTGCCGACGATCACGCGGTCGGCGCCCGCCTCGAGGAGCGCGAGAGCGTCGTCGAGCGAGCGGATCCCGCCGGAGGCCTGCAGGTAGGCCGGAACGACCGCTCCCGCGACCGCGCGGACGATCTCGGGCCGGACGGTGCCGGAGCGCGCGCCGTCGAGATCGACGAGGTGCACCCGGCGGGCGCCTGCTTCGGCGAAACTGCGGGCGAGCGCGACCGGGTCACCGGCGCGCTCGACGATCTCGTCGTAGTCGCCCTTGTGCAGGCGCACGGCTCCCTCGCCGAGCACGTCCACGGCGGGGATCACATCGATCGGTGCGTCGAGCCATTCGGATAGCACGCCACCATGTTAGCGTGCTAACATGCCGAGCGCGGCGGGGAACCGTCGCCCACGAAGCGAGAGCCCACATGACCGACACCGGACGAAACACCTGGCGCAACAAGGAGACGAAGGAGCTCTCCGAGGCGATCCTCTCCCTGGAGACCCGGGAGGAGGTCGTTCGCTTCCTGCGTGACCTCTGCACGATCGCAGAGCTCGACGCGATGGCGCACCGCTGGTCGGTGGCACGGCTCGTGGATAAGGGAATCCCGTACCTCGAGGTCGCCCAGAAGACCGGCGCCTCGACAACGACCGTGACGCGAGTGGCGCACTGGCTGCGCCACGGCGAGGGCGGCTATCGCCTGACACTTGACCGAATGAAGGGGGCATCATCGACCGTCTGACCATCGCCGTTCCGGTCAAGGGCCGGCTGCGCGAACCATCCGTCTCGCTCCTCGAGGACGCCGGGCTCGGGCCCGAGCAGCCCGGCGAGCGCGCGCTCGCGTTCCCCTGCCGGAACGCACCCGTCGACATCCTGCTCGTCCGCGCCGCCGACATCCCGGAGTACGTCCAGGACGGCGTCGTCGACTGTGGCATCACCGGCCAGGACCTCGTCCGCGAGCGCGGCGCCCGCGTCGAGGAGCTCCTGCCGCTCGGCTACGGCTCCTGCCGCCTCGAGGTCGCCGTGCCCCAGGAGTCGCGCTTCAACGAGATCGCCGACCTCGACGGCTGCTCCGTGGCAACCGTCTACCCGCGCCTGACCAAGGAGCTGATGCCGGTCGAGGTGTCCCTCGTGGACGTCACGGGCTCGGTCGAGCTCGCACCGCGCCTCGGCCTCGCCGACGGCATCGTCGACCTCGTCTCGTCGGGCAACACCATGCGGATGAACGGCCTGCGCTCGCTCGGCTCGCTCTTCACCTCCGAGGCGGCGCTCTTTGGCCGTCCCGGAGCCGACACCTCGCAGCTCGTCTCGATGATGCGCACCGTCGTCGAGGCCCGCGCGCACCGCTACCTGATGCTGAACGCGCCCAAGGAGCGGCTCGCCGACGTCTTCGAGGCGATCGGCTCGCGCTCACCGAGCGTCCTGCCGCTCGCCGACGAGGGCATGGTCGCGATCCACGCCCTCGTCCCCGCGAAGGACATCTGGCAGCTCCTGCCCCGGCTCGAGGCGATCGGCGCCTCGTCGATCCTCGTCGTTCCCGTGGAGCGCATGACCCGATGAGCATCGTCTCGGAGATCAAGGCCGAAGGCGACGCCGCCGTTCGCCGCTACGCGCTCGAGTTCGATGGCGTCGAGCCCACCCGGGCCGTCGCCGAGCCCGACCTGCTGCCACGCAAGGAGTTCCTGGCGCTGGCCGACCGCGTCCGTCGCTGGCACGAGGCGCAGCGGCCCGCCGACATCTCGCTCGAGGTGGAGCCAGGCGTGCTGCTCGAACGCCGCTGGGTCGCGCTCGACACCGTCGGCATCTACGTGCCGCGCAACCTCGTCTCGACCGTCGCGATGTGCGCCGTCCCGGCCCAGGCCGCGGGCGTGAAGAACCTCGTCATCTGTACCCCGCCGGCCGGCGCCGGGCTCGTCGCGGCGGCCGCGGAGGCGCTCGGGATCGAGGAGGTCTGGGCGCTCGGCGGACCGCAGGCGATCGGCTGGTTCGCCTACGTCCGCAAGGTCGACAAGATCGTCGGCCCCGGCAACGCCTACGTGAACGAGGCCAAGCTCGAGGTCTCCCGTGACGTCCCGATCGACCTGCCAGGCGGACCCTCCGAGGTCGTCGTCGTCGCCGACGCGAGCGTCGACCGCCGCATCATCGACCTCGAGATCGCCGCCCAGGCCGAGCACGGGCACGGCTCGATCTGCAAGGTCGTCGAGACGCTCGAGGAGGCCGAGGCGATCGCGCCCGAGCACCTCGTGCTGCTCGGCGCTGCCGAGGCCCGCGTGGGTGAGGTGCGAAACGCCGGCGCCGTCTTCGTCGGGGCCTCCTCGCCGGTCGCCGCAGGCGACTACGCAACGGGCGGCAACCACGTCCTTCCGACCGGTGGCTGGGCCCGCTCGACCGGCGGCCTCGGCCTCGAGACGTTCCTCAAGCCGATCACCACCCAGACGCTCACCCCGGCCGGGCTCGCCCTGATCCGGCCGACCGTCGAGGCGCTCGCCGCCGCCGAGGGCATGACCGCGCACGCCGAGGCGGTGCGCCGATGAAGCCGCTCTCGCCCGAGTTCGTCGCCTACACCTGGGCGACCCCGAGTGACGAGGTCGCGAAGATCGCCGGGATCGACGTATCGCAGGTCGTCCGCTACGACCAGAACACCCCGCCGCTCCCGCTCGCCTCGACGCGCCCAGGCACGATCGCGAAGGCGCTCGCCGGGATCAGCGGCTACCCGCCGGGCGGCTACCACGAGCTGCGCGACGCGATCGCGGCCTACAACGGCGTCTCACCCGACCAGATCGTGCTCGGTGTCGGCGCCGATGACCTGATCCTGCTCTGCGCCCGCGTCTTCGCCGGCCCCGGTGACACGATCGCGATCCCGGCCGCGCCGACCTACCCGCTCTACCGCATCGCCGCCCAGCTCGCCGGTGCCGACGTCGCCGTCTGTGCCCTCGACGGCTCCGGCGCCGACAGCGCGGCGCTCACCTTCGCCTGCCGCCCAAACAGCCCCGACGGCGCGATCCGCCCGCTTCCCGACGCCCGCCCGCTCATCGTCGACGAGGCCTACATGGAGTACTACGGCGAGACGGCGATCCCGCTGCTCGACCAGGGCGACGTGATCGTGCTGCGCACCTTCTCCAAGGCGTTTGGCCTGGCCGGTGCCCGCATCGGCTACGCGCTTGCCTCCCCGGAGCTTGCCGCCGAGCTGAACGCCCGCCAGGCGCCGGCGCCCGTCTCCTCGCTTGCCGCTGCGCTTGCAGTCGCAGCGCTCGCCTCACCGCCCGACGTCCAGCCTGTCATTGCCGAGCGCGAGCGGCTTGCATCCTCGCTGCGGGCACTCGGCCTTGAGCCGCTGCCGTCGCAGGCGAACTTCGTCTTCGTCCCGTTCGACAACGGCCGCGAGATCGCCGACCGGCTGCTGCGCCAGGGGCTCGTCGTGCGCGCCTACGACAACGGCATCCGCATCACGATCCGCGACGAGGCCGACGACAACCTCGTCGTCGAGAAGCTCGCCCGGGTGCTCGACCGGCCCTCGCCCGTCACCGCGGTCGCGGGACGCACCTCCCGCCACCTGCGCGCGACGGCCGAGACACGCATCGCCGTGCGCCTCGGCCTCGACGGCTCGAGCCGCGTTGCCGTGCAGACCGGCGGCGGCATCTACGACCACTTCCTCGAGCAGCTCGCCTTCCACGCCGGGCTCGACCTGATCGTCGAGGCCTCCGGAGACCTCGAGACCGGCGACCACCACACCGTCGAGGACACCGCGCTCGCCTTCGGTGAGGCGCTTGACCGCGCCCTCGGCGATCGCCGAGGGATCGCCCGCTACGGCGACGCCGTCGTGCCGATGGACGACGCGCTCGCGCGCGCCGCCGTCGACCTCGGCGGGCGCCCCTACGCCGAGCTCTCGTTCGAGACGGAGCCTGGGATGGCCGCACACTTCTTCACCTCGCTTGCGCAGGCCGCCCGGATGGCGATCCACATCGAGGCGACCGGCCGCGACGCCCACCACACCGCCGAGGCCGCCTACAAGGCTGTCGGCCGCGCACTCAAGACCGCGATCGGTGTCGAGTCGAGCGGCATTCCGTCAACGAAGGGACTCCTGTGAAGGTCGCCATCTGCGACTACCGCGCCGGGAACATCCGGTCGGTCGAGATCGCCCTGCGGCGCCTCGGCGCCGAGATCGTCGGGAACGCGCTCACCGCCGACCTCACCGTCCTGCCGGGCGTCGGCTCCGCGCACACAGCGATGGAGGAGCTGCGCACGCAGGGCCTCGACGAGATCCTGCGCCAGCGGATCGCCGAGAACCGGCCCGTGCTTGGCATCTGCCTTGGCCTCCAGCTTGCCGTCGAGTGGTCGGAGGAGGACGGCGGCGTCGAGGGGCTCTCGCTCCTGCCCGGCAAGGCCTACCGGCTGCGCGAGGGCCGCATCCCACGCATTGGCTGGGCTGTCGTCGACGGGCCCGCCTACTACTTCGCCCACTCCTACGCCGTCGAAACACCGGCCGCGACCTCGTGGTCGGACGGCATCGTCGCCGAGGCGCGCTCCGGCTCCTTCCTTGGCGTGCAGTTTCACCCGGAGAAGAGCGGCGCTGCTGGCGCTCGCTACCTCGACGGCGTGCTGCGGGAAGTGAGGGAACGATCACTCTCCCGCGCCTGATCCCCTGCCTCGACGTCGCGGGCGGCCGCGTCGTCAAGGGCATCAAGTTTCAGGACCTCCGCGACGTTGGCGATCCTGTCGAGCTCGGCGCGGCGTACTCCGACCGCGGCGCCGACGAGCTCGTCTTCCTCGACGTGAAGGCGACCCTGGACGAGCGCGACACCCTCGTCGGTGTCGTCCGGCGCGTCGCCGAGCAGCTCGCGATCCCGTTCACGGTCGGCGGCGGCATCCGCTCGGTTGCCGACGCCGACGCGCTCCTCTCCGCGGGCGCCGACAAGGTCTCGGTCAACTCGGCGGCGCTCGCAAGCCCGTCGCTCCTCTCCGACCTTGCCGCCCGGCTCGGCTCGCAGGCGGTCGTCATCGCGATCGACACCGAGCGCGGCTTCGTCAAGACTCGCGCCGGTACCACCGAGACCGCCCGCCGCACCGTCGACTGGGCCAAGGAGGCCGAGGAGCGGGGCGCGGGCGAGATCCTGCTCACCTCGATCGACGCCGACGGCACCCGCCAGGGCTACGACCTCGAGATCACTGCCGCCGTCGTAGCAGCCGTCTCGGTTCCCGTGATCGCCTCGGGCGGCGCGGGTGGGGCAGCGCACGTCGCCGCCGCGCTCGAGGTCGCTCAGGCCGCACTGCTTGCCTCGATCCTGCACGAGGACCCGGAGCGGCTCACGTCGCTGCGGGCCGAACTCCGACAACTGGGGGTACCGCTCCGTGACGCAACCTGACCTTCGCCCCGTGATCGTTCAGGACGCCGCCTCCGGCCGCGTCCTCATGCTCGCCTGGATGGACGACGAGGCCGAACGCCGCACCCGCGAGTCCGGCCAGGGCTGGTTCTGGAGCCGCTCCCGCCAGGAGTACTGGCACAAGGGCGCAACCTCCGGCAACACGCTTGCCGTCGTCGAGCTACGCGACGACTGCGACGGCGACGCGCTCCTGATGCGCGTCGACCCCGCCGGGCCGGTGTGCCACACCGGGTCGCTCTCGTGCTTCGCACCGGGTCTCTGGCGGACGATCAGCGAGCGCGCACTCACGCGCCCCGAGGGGTCGTACACCACCACGCTCCTCGAGGCCGGCACGAAGGCCTGCGCGCAGAAGGTCGGCGAGGAGGGCGTCGAGGTCGCACTCGCGTCGCTTGCCGAGACCGACGAGCGTGTCATCTCCGAGGCAGCCGACCTGCTCTACCACCTGTACGTCCTGCTCGCCGCGCGCGGTCTCGACGTCGCCGCGGTCGAGGACGAGCTGGCGCGGCGCACCCGCGGCTGAGGCCGGAGCAGCGGCGCGAAAGCGTCACAGCTGACAGACCGCGTAGCGGTCGAGGGAGAGCCCTAGCCGAGTAGCAAGGCGAGCAGCGCCTTCTGCACGTGCAGGCGGTTCTCGGCCTCGTCCCAGACAGCCGAGCGCGGGCCGTAGAGCGTCTCGGCGGCGATCTCCTCGCCGGGATGCGCAGGCAGGCAGTGCAGCACGATCGCGTCCGACGAGCCGAGCGCGACGAGCGAGTCGTCGAGGCGGTACGGCTCGAGGTCGCGCAGACGCCGCTCGCGCTCCTCCTCCTGGCCGAGTGAGACCCAGATGTCCGTCACCAGTACGTTCGCGCCACGGGCGGCCTCGCGCGGGTCGCGGACGAGTGTCAGCGGCGTGTCGGCGGGCGGGTCGTAGCCCTCGGGGCACGCGGCGACGACCTCCATCCCCGTCAGGGCGGCGAGGTGGGCCAGGGACACGAGCACGTTCGTGCCGTCGCCGACCCA
Organism: Actinomycetes bacterium; assembly: GCA_037142875.1. GTDB lineage: Bacteria > Actinomycetota > Thermoleophilia > Gaiellales > Gaiellaceae > PALSA-600. Next base: position 9,862 of record JBAWZV010000014.1, read on the forward strand.
CGCGACCTTGACGCCCTCGAGGGAGCCGAAGCGCTCACGGATCGTCATCGCGTCGGCGAGCGCCTGGCACGGATGCTCAACCGAGGTGAGCGCGTTGATCACCGGGATGTCGGCGGCGTCGGCCCACTGCTCGAGCTCGTCGTGGGAGAGCACCCGAATCGCGAGCGCGTCGAGGTAGCGCGACAGCACGTGAGCGGTGTCGCTGAGCGACTCGCCACGCGAGAGCTGCAGCTCCTGCGGCGTGAGCGTCACGAAGCCGCCGCCGAGCTGGATCGAGGCGACCCCGAACGAGATGCGCGTGCGCGTCGACGGTTGCGAGAAGATCAGGCCCAGGCTCTTGCCCGGCAGCCGCGGTGTGCGGTCGACCTTGAGCACCGATGCGAGGTCGAGGATCGCCTCGGCCTCGGCGGGGACGAGGTCGGTGATCCGCAGCAGGTCACGGCCGGAGAGCGAGACGGGAAGCGGAGCCTTCATCGCCAGCGGTCCTTCGCCGCCGAGACCGCTGCCCCTACGTCGATCCCGCGCGCAGCGAGCGACGCGGAGTCGGCGGGCGCGGTGAAGGTGCCGTCGTGGACGGTCGCTGCGACCTGCTCGTGGGCGTCGCGGAACGGGAGTCCCTGGCGTACGAGATCCTCGGCCGCGTCCGTTGCGCGCATGAGGGGGTCGGCGCAGGCGGCCGCCATCCGCTCGCGGTCGAAGGCGAGGCCGTCGACGAGCACGGTGAGCGCGGCCAGCGCACCCTCTGCGTCGCGGCGCGCGGCGAAGACGGGCGGCTTGTCCTCCTGCAGGTCGCGGTTGTAGGCAAGCGGCAGGCCCTTGACGGTCGCAAGCAGCCCGGTCAGCCGGCCGATCGCGGTACCGGTCTTGCCGCGGGCGAGCTCGGCGGGGTCGGCGTTCAGCTTCTGCGGCATCATCGACGAGCCGGTCGAGGCGTTCTCGGGCAGCCGGGCGAAGCCGAACTCGCTCGTCGTCCACAGGACGATCTCCTCGCCGATCCGTGAGAGATGCGTGAACAGAACGGCGCACGCGTAGAGGTAGTCGAGGGCGAAGTCGCGGTCGGCGACAGCGTCGATCGTGTTGCGCATCGGGTCGGGCGGGGCCGGGAGCCGGAGCGTCGACCCCGCAAGCGCACCGCCACCGAGCGGCGAGGGAGCAGCCTGCTCACCGGCAAAGCGAAGCCGCGCGCGGTCGCGCTCGAGCATCTCGACCCAGGCGAGCAGGTGGTGGCCGGTCGTGACGGGGATCGCCCTCTGCAGGTGCGTGTAGCCCGGCATCGGCGTGTCGGCCTCCTCGGCGGCGCGGCGCAGGATCATCTGGGCAAAGGCCGTGATCGCCGCCTCGGCCTCGGTGCAGGCATGGGCGACGTAGAGCCGGAAGGCGGCGGCGACCTGGTCGTTGCGCGACCGGCCCGCATGGATCTTGCGCCCGACATCGCCGAGCAGCCGCTCGATCGCCGAGTGGACGTCCTCGTCGGCCTCGGTCAGGTCGGCCACGGTGATCGCCGCGAGCCGAGCCTCGACATCGGCAAGCTCCGCGTCGTCGAGCAGCCCTGCCGCGACCAGGCGACGGGCGTGGACGAGCGTGCCCTGAAGGTCGTAGGGGAGAAGCTCCGTGTCGTCGGCGCGCAGGAACGCCCACACCTCGGGTGCGAGCGCCGTTCCGACGCGGCCGCCCCAGAGCGTCGTCACGAGCCGAGCTCCAGCGGATCCGACGGCGGTGCGGGCGGGGCGAGCCGCAGCTTGCGCTGCACGTCGAGCATCCGCCGCGTGTCGTCGATGTCGTTTCGCTGCATCGCGAGCTGGCCGATCCGGTCGGAGGCGGTGAACGCCGTCGTGCTCCGCTCCATCGAGAGCCGCTCCGGGTCGTAGGTGACGGCCTCGCCCGAGGTGTCGAGGATCGTGTAGTCGTCGCCCCGCCGCAGCTCAACCGAGACCTCGCCGGTGACGACCGCAGCGACCCACCGCTGCAGCGAGTCGCGCAGCATCAGCGCCTGCGGGTCGAACCAGCGGCCCTCGTAGAGCAGCCGGCCGAGGCGGCGGCCGTCGACGGCGTAGCGCTCGAGCGTCTCCTCGTTATGGATCGCCGTCAGCAGCCGCTCGTAGGCGAGGTGGAGGAGCGCCATCCCGGGCGCCTCGTAGATCCCGCGGCTCTTCGCCTCGATGATCCGGTTCTCGATCTGGTCGGACATGCCGAGCCCGTGGCGGCCGCCGATCTCGTTGGCGCGCAGCACCAGGGCGACCGGGTCGGGCAGCTCCTCACCGTTGATCGCAACCGGGATGCCGTTTTCGAAGCGCACGGTGACCGTCTCCGGCTCGATCCCGTCGGCCCAGGGGGCGACGCCCATGATCGGGGAGACGATCTTCATGCTCGTCGAGAGGTGCTCGAGATCCTTCGCCTCGTGCGTCGAGCCGAGCATGTTCGAGTCGGTCGAGTACGCCTTCTCCACCGAGGTGCTCTGCGGGAAGCCGCGTGAGACGAGCCACTCGCTCATCTCGGTGCGGCCGCCGAGCTCGGCGACGAAGTCCGCGTCGAGCCACGGCTTGTAGATCCGCAACGCCGGGTTCGCGAGCAGGCCGTAGCGGTAGAAGCGCTCGATGTCGTTGCCCTTGTAGGTCGATCCGTCGCCCCAGACGCCGACGCCGTGGTCGCGCATCGCCTGCACGAGCAGCGTCCCGGTGACCGCGCGGCCAAGCGGGGTCGTGTTGAAGTAGCGCCGGCCCGCCGTTGAGATGTGGAAGGCGCCGCACTGCAGCGCGGCGAGGCCTTCCCGGGCGAGGGCGTCGCGACAGTCGACGAGCACCGCGTCCTCGGCGCCGTAGGCCCGGGCCTTGTCGGGGATCGCGGCGACGTCCGGCTCGTCGGGCTGGCCGAGGTCGGCGGTGAAGGCGTACGGGATCGCACCCTTCTCGCGCATCCAGGCAAGCGCGCAGCAGGTGTCGAGGCCGCCCGAGAAGGCGATGCCGACCCTCTCGCCGACAGGCAGCGAGCCGAGGATGACGCGGTTGTCGGTCACTGGTCACCCTCCAGGTGGTGGCGGAACTGCTCCTCCAGAGCGGCGCCGGTGGCACCGTCGGAGGCGGCAACGAAGACGGTGTTCTCGCCGGCGATCGTGCCGGCGACGTCGGCGAGGCCGGCCTCGTCGATCGCGTAGGCAAGGGGTGCGGCGAGGCCGTTGTGGGTCGTGATCACGAGGATCTGCCCCGACGGGGTCATCGCAAGTGCCCAGCGCCGGAGGGCGGCGGCGACCTCCTCGATCCGCCGCAGGTCGGCGGCACCCGGAAGCGCGTAGACGAGGCGGCCGTTGCCGTTGCGAACCTTGACGAGGCCGAGCGCAGCGATGTCGCGCGACACGGTCGCCTGCACGGTGTCGATCCCCTCGGTGCGTAGCGCGTCGGCAAGGTCGGCCTGCGTCGAGAGGTGTTTGTCCTCGACGATCCGCAGGATCTTCTGCTGCCGCGCGACCTTCGTCGTCATGCGAGCATCTCCCGGATCAGGTCGATCCCGAGGTCGGCGTCGGCTGCGCTGATCGTGAGCGGTGGCGTGAGTCGAAGCGCTGTCTCACCGGCGGCGCCGACGAGCAGGTTCCGGTCGAGTGCTGCGTGGGCGACGGGCCCGGCGGGGCGATGTAGCTCGACGGCAAGCATCAACCCGGCGCCCCGAACCTCGGGAAGCTCGGAGGCGAACCGCTCGCCGATCGCTCGGACGTGGGCGAGCAGGTCGTCGTCGATCGCGTCAACGACGGCACACGCCGCGGCGCAGGTGACGGGGTTGCCGCCAAACGTCGAGGCGTGGTCGCCGGGGACGAAGCCGGTCGGTGCCGCGTCGGAGACCATCAGCGCGCCGATCGGCAGGCCGTTTGCGAGCCCCTTGGCGAGCGTGAGCGCGTCGGGGCGCACGCCCGACGTCTGCCAGGCAAAGAACGACCCTGTCCGGCCGACACCCGTCTGCACCTCGTCGAACACGAGCATCGCCTCGTTCGCGTCCGCGAGGTCGCGGGCCAGCTGGAGCGTCTCGGCAGAGAGAGGTCGAACGCCGCCCTCCCCCTGAATCGGCTCGAGGAAGATCGCTGCCGTCTCCGGGCCGACAACCTGCTCGAGCGTCTCGGGCGTTGCGAACTTGACGCCGGGAAGGAGCGGCCGAAACGGCGCCCGCTTGGCCAGCTGGCCGGTGATCGAGAGCGCACCCATCGTGCGGCCGTGGAACGACCCTTCGAGCGCGACGAGCTCCGACTTGCCGGTCGCCTTCCGCGCCCACTTGATCGCAGCCTCGGTCGCCTCGGTGCCGGAGTTGCAGAAGAACGAGTGGGCGCCACCGAACCGCTCCGAGAGCGCGCGTGCGAGGTTCTCCATCGGCTCGGTCGAGTAGAGGTTCGAGACGTGCCAGAGTCGTTCGAGCTGCTCCCTGGCTGCCGCGAGCGGTGCCGGGTGGCAGTGTCCGAGGCTGACGACGGCAATCCCGGCGACCAGGTCGAGGTAGCGCTGGCCGTCGTCGGCGATCAGCCAGGAGCCCGCGCCGTCGACGAAGGTGACGGGGAAGCGCGCGTAGGTCGGCAGGAGCGGCGTGCCGGTCAGGACGTTCATTCGGGGTCCTCGACGGGCTGGAGCTCCTCGGCGTCCCACTCGATCGGCTCGATCTTGGTGCGGCCGATGTAGGCGGTGATGCCCCACTCGGCTGCGGTCAGGGCGGCCCGGAGCTTCGGGATGATCCCGCCTTCGAGCGTGCCGCCGTTCAGGAGCGCGAAAGCGGCGTCGAGGTCGATCCGGTCGACGACCTCACCGTCGACCATGAAGCCGTCGACGTCGGTGAGGAAGCGAAGCTCGTCGGCATCGAGGCTGAGCGCGATCGCGGCTGCGGCGTCGTCGGCGTTGACGTTGAGCGGCCCCTCGGCAATCGGGGCGACGACCGGGATGCCGCCGGTGGCGAGCACGCCCGCGAGCGCCGACATCGGGCCCTCGGTCGCGTCGCCGACGAGGCCAAGCTCGGGCACCGGGACGGCCTTGAGTCCGATCTCGTCGCCGAAGAGCGGCACGGCCCGTTCGCCGAGTGCGGCGCAGAGCGCGGTGTTCACCCGGGTTAGCGACGCGCGGACGATCTCGATCCCGGCGGCCGTGGTCACGCGCCGCCCGTCGATGAACTCGACTGGGATGCCAGCGCGCTCCATCTCCTGTGAGATCTGCGGGCCTGCCCCGTGCACGACGCAGACGTCGTTGCCCTCGGTCAGGGCAAGCACCGCGTCGGCGGAGGCACCGGCGACCGCGCCGCCGACCTTGACGACGATCGTGCTCACGTTCGGTAGTCCGCGTTGATGCGGACGTAGTCGTAGGAGAGGTCGCTCGTCAGGTACCCGGCCCGGCCTTCGCCGAGGCCGAGGTCGATGTCGATCGTGCACGACGGGCCGGAGACGTCGGGCTCGACGTCGGTTGGCGCGCCCTTGTCGAGCACGACGGTGCCGTTGTAGCGAAGGGTGATGAGGGAGGCGTCGACGGTGGCGTAGTCGCCCGCGTACGGCGCCGAGCCGACCGCCATCAGGACGCGGCCCCAGTTTGCGTCGTGGCCGAACAGGGCGGTCTTGACGAGGGGGGAGGTTGCGATCCGCCGCGCGATCGCCTTCGCCTGGTCGTTGTCGACGGCGCCTGCAACGTTGATCTCGGCGAGCACGGTGATGCCCTCGCCGTCGGCGACGACCTGCCGGGCGAGATCCGCGCACACCTCGGTGAGGGCGGCGGCGAACGCCTCGTCGTTGCGCGGCGCCTCGCTTGCGCCGTTTGCGAGCAGGATCACGCAGTCGTTCGTGGACGGCTCACCGTCGACCGAGATCGCGTTGAACGACGTCTCGACCGCGGGCCGCAGGAACTCGATCGCTTCGCCCGGTTCGAGCGGGTAGTCGGTCGTGATCACTGCGAGCATCGTTGCGAGCTCGGGGTGGATCATTCCGGAGCCCTTCGTCATCCCGCCGACGGTGAACCCGTCGCGGGTGACCGACGCCTGCTTGGAGCACGTGTCGGTGGTCATGATCGCTTCGGCGGCGTCGTTGCCACCGTCGGCCGCGAGGGCGGCGACGCCCGGGTCGAGGGCGGGAAGGAGCTTGTGGAGCGGCAGCCGCTGGCCGATCACGCCGGTTGAGAGCACGAGAACTTCCTCGGCGGTCAGGTTGAGGAGCCGCGCAGCCTCGGCGGCGGTCGCGAGCGCGTCGAGCTTGCCACGCTCGCCCGTTGCGGCGTTTGCGACGCCCGAGTTGATGACGACCGCCTGCGGCTGCGCCAGCGCGAGGTTGTCGCGGTTCACGGTCAGGCACGCGGCCTGCACCCGGTTGCGCGTGAACATCGCCGCCCCGGTTGCTGGCACGAGCGACCGCACCACGGCGAGATCCTTGCGGTCGCGCCGCCGGATCCCCGCTGCGACGCCGGAGGCGACAAATCCCTTTGCGGTAGTGACGCTCATACGAGCGAGCTCACGAGTCGCAGGCCAGCGGTCTCGGGCAGGCCGAGGGCGAGGTTTGCGTTCTGGACGGCCTGCCCGGCGGCGCCCTTGCCGAGGTTGTCGATCGCGCAGATCACGATGGTCGTGCCGGTCTGCCTGTCGGCGAAGACGCCGATCTCGGCTGCATCGCTTGCGTGGACGCGCCGGATCTCGGGCGCCATTCCGGCCGGAAGCACCCGGACGACGTCGCTGCCCGCGTAGGTGGCCTCGATGACCGCCCGGGCGTCGACGTCGGTCTGGAGGTAACAGGTCGCGATCAGGCCACGCCGCACCGGCAGCAGGTGCGGGACGAAGCAGACCGGATGCCCGAAGGTCTGCTCGATCTCCGGCGCGTGCCTGTGTGCGCCGACCGCGTACGGGGAGAAGTTCTCGAGGACGGTGCCCGCGTGTGAGCTGTCCTTCAGGCCGCGCCCGGAGCCGGTCATGCCCGACTTCGCGTCGATCACGACGGTGCCGCTGACCTGGCCGGCAAACGGGGTGACGGCGAGCAGCGCAGCCGTGGCGTAACAGCCGGGGTTTGCGATCAGCAGCCCCTCGGCGCGGGAGAGCTCGGGCACGCCGTAGCTCCAGGCGCCCGGCGCGATGCCGTACCACTGCATCGCCTTGTCGTCGTCGAGCAGCCGGTGGGCGCCCGACAGGTCGACCACGACGGCCCCGGCGGGCGGGGTGAACGCCGCCGCCTCCTCGTGGCCGAGGCAGAGGAAGATGACGTCGGCGCCGCTCGCGGCAGCCTCGGCGTTCGTGACGAAGTTCGGCAGCGACGCAGGCAGCCGAGGGTCGAACGCGCGCGGCGCGGTGCCGGCCTGCGAGTCGGAGCCGAGCGCGATCGGCTCGAGCTCCGGGTGGAGCAGCAGGCGGTCGAGCGTCTCCTGGCCGGTGTATCCGGCGGTTCCCACTATGGCGGCGGTGCGCATATGCGTATTATGCACAAAGATGGGAACTATGCAGACGCGCACGCAGCATCTCGTTCTCGAGGACGGAACCGTCTTTCCCGGCACCTCGATCGGCGCGTCCGGTGTCGCTGCCGGTGAGGCGTGCTTCACCACCGCGATGACGGGCTACGAGGAGTCGGTCACCGACCCGAGCTACGTCGCGCAGGTGCTCTGCTTTGCCTACCCGCTGATCGGCACCTACGGCGTCGACGAGTCGCGGATGGAGTCCGACCGCGTGCAGTGCGAGGGCGTCGTGATGCGCGACGCCCGCCCCGAGTTTGCCTCCTGGCTGCGCAAGAAGGGAGTCGTCGCGCTCACCGACGTCGACACCCGCACGCTCGTGCGCCGGATCCGCGACGGCGGCGTTCTGCGCTGCGCGCTCGGTGACGCCCCCGTCGAGGAGCTGCACGCCCGTGCACTCGCCGAGCCGCCGATCGACGGCCGCCCGCTCGACCGCAAGGTCGGCGCCACCGAGGTCTCGACCGTCGGGGTCGGCCCCCGCGTCGTCGTCGTCGATCTCGGCGCGAAGCGATCGATCCCGCACCGCCTCGCCGACGTCGGCCTCGAGGCCTACGTCGTCCCCGGCGACTGGAGCGCCGAGGCGATCCTCGAGGCGAAGCCGCGCGCCGTCCTGATCGCAAACGGTCCGGGCGACCCGGCCGTCCTCACCGACCAGGTCGCGACGATCCGCTCGCTGCTCGGCCAGGTGCCGCTCTTCGGCGTCTGTCTCGGCCATCAGCTGCTCGGCCTTGCCCTGGGCCATCGCACCTTCAAGCTTCCGTTCGGGCATCGCGGAGCCAACCATCCGGTTCAGAACGTTGAGACCGGCCGCGTGCTCGTCACCGTTCAGAACCACGGCTTCGCCGTCGAGGCCGAGGGCGACATCTCGCATGTCTCGCTCAACGACGGCACCTGTGAAGGCCTCAAGGGTGACGGCTTCTTCAGCGTCCAGTTCCATCCCGAGGCGGCCCCCGGGCCGCTCGACGCGCTCCCGTTCTTCGACCGACTCGCCGACGCATGCCAAAACGCACCGACCTACGCACAATCCTGATCCTCGGCTCCGGGCCGATCCGCATCGGCCAGGCGTGCGAGTTCGACTACTCCGGGGCGCAGGCCTGCCGGGTGCTCCGCCGCGAGGGCTATCGCGTCGTGCTCATCAACTCGAACCCGGCGACGATCATGACCGACCCCGAGTGGGCCGACGCCACCTACCTCGAGCCGCTCGACCCGGACACCGTCCGCGAGGTGATCGCCAAGGAGAAGCCCGACGCGATCCTGCCGACGCTCGGCGGCCAGACCGCTCTCAACCTGGCGGTTGCGCTCGCTGGGGACGGGGTTGAGCTGATCGGCGCTGACCTCGGCGCGATCCAGCGAGCCGAGGATCGCGAGCTCTTCCGCTCGACCGTCCACGGCGCGGGGATCCCGACCCCGCGCAGCATCGTCGCGCACACCGCCGACGTCGACTTCCCGGTGCCGGCGATCGTCCGGCCGGCCTTCACCCTCGGCGGCATGGGCGGCGGGATCGCCTGGACGAAGGACGAGCTGCGCGGGACGATCCAGCACGGCATCGACATGAGCCCGGTCGGGCAGGTGCTCGTCGAGGAGTACCTCGCCGGGTGGCAGGAGCACGAGGTCGAGGTGATGTGCGACGCCCGCGGCAACGCTGTCGTCGTCTGCTCGATCGAGAACCTCGACCCGATGGGCGTGCACACCGGCGACTCGTGGACGGTCGCGCCGCAGCAGACGCTCCCAGACCCGATGTATCAGAAGCTCCGCGAGGCAGCCTTCGCGACGGCCCGTGCCGTCGGCGTCGCGACGGGCGGCGCGAACGTCCAGTTCGCGGTCAACCCCGAGGCGACCGAGCTGCGCGTGATCGAGATGAACCCGCGCGTCTCGCGCTCCTCCGCGCTCGCCTCCAAGGCGACCGGCTTTCCGATCGCGAAGCTCGCAGCCCTGCTCGCTGTCGGGTTCACGCTCGACGAGTTGCCAAACGACATCACCGGCAAGACGACGGCCGCGTTCGAGCCCGCGCTCGACTACGTCGCGGTCAAGGCGCCTCGCTTCGACTTCGAGAAGTTCCCCGGCACCGTGCCGCGCCTCGGCGCCGAGATGCGCGCCGTCGGCGAGGCGCTCGGGATCGGCCGCACCTTCGACGAGGCGTTCCAGAAGGCGTTCGTCGGCCGCGAGACGGCACCCGTCGTCGCACCGAGTGACAACGACGAGCTGCTCGAGCGCGCCAGCCAGCCGGTGCCGGAGCGCTGGGACCTGCTGCTCGAGTGCGCCCGCCGCGATCTCGACATCCCCGGCATCCACCCGTACTTCGCCGACCGTCTGCGTGAGGTCGTCGCCACCGACAAGCCCGCCCACCGCAAGCCGACCCGACTTGCGGTCGACTCCTGCGCCGGTGAGTTCGAGGCCCGGACGCCGTACTACTACGTCACGCACGAGGGTCTCGACGAGGGCCCGGCGCCGTCGGGCCGCTCGGTGATCGTCCTCGGCGGCGGGCCAAACCGCATCGGCCAGGCGATCGAGTTCGACTACTGCTGCGTCCACGCCGCCCAGGCGCTGCGCAAGTTCGGCTACGAGGCCGTGCTGCTGAACTCGAACCCCGAGACCGTCTCAACCGACTACGACACCTCCGACCGCCTGTACCTCGAGCCGCTCGTGGAGCGCAACGTGCTCGACGTCTGCGCGCTGGAGCAGCCCGTCGGGGTTGCCGTCTCCTTCGGCGGCCAGACGCCGCTTCGCCTGGCACCGGCGATCGCGGCTGCCGGGTTCCCCCTGCTCGGCGATCCGCTCGACTCGATCGACGCTGCCGAGCATCGCGGCCGCTTCGCCACGATCGCCGGCGACCTCGCACCGGAGTGGGGCGAGGCGATGAACGCCGAGGATGCCTACGAGATCGCGCACCGGATCGGGTTCCCCGTCCTCGTCCGACCCCACCACGTGATCGGCGGCCGCGGCATGCACGTCGCGCACTCCGCCGCCGACCTGCGCGTCGAGGGGCCGTGCCTCGTCGACCGCTACCTCGAAGGCGCGCTCGAACTCGACGTCGACGCGCTCTGCGACCCGAGCGGTGCCTGGGTTGCCGCCGTGCTCGAGCACATCGAGCCGACCGGGGTGCACTCCGGCGACTCCGCCTGCGTCGTGCCGGGCCCGTCGGTGAGCGAGGCGCTCGAGATCGAGATCCGCGAGGTTGCCAGCAAGATCGCGCGCGGCATCGGCGCGCGCGGCCTGATGAACCTTCAGCTCGCCGTCTCTCACGGGAAGCTCTACGTCCTCGAGGCGAATCCGCGTGCGTCGCGCACGGTGCCGTTCGTCGCGAAGGCAACCGGGGTGCCGCTCGTCGAGAACGCGGTGCGGCTGCTCCTTGGCGAGTCGCTCGCGTCCCTGGGCCTCCCGGAGCGCGTTGCACCGTCGCAGGCGTGGGCGAAAGAGGCGGTCTTCCCGGCGGAGCGGTTTGCCGGCGCGGCGACCCGTGGGCCGGAGATGCGCTCGACCGGTGAGGTCATGGCGGGAGCCGCAACCGCCTACGAGGCCTACCGCCGGGCGCTCCGTGCGGCGGGGCGATCGACGCGCGGCGGAGAAATCGGCCCGGCTCTGCAGTCGGCCGGGCTATCCTAGGTCCGCATGTACGACATCCTCGACTCGATCGACGCCGCAACTGCCGCCGGTGAGAAGGCTGCGGTCGCCACCGTCATCACGACGCTTCGCTCTGCGCCTCGTCAGCCGGGCTCCAAGTACAGCGTCTCGGAAGGCGGTCGCTACGTCGGCTCCGTCTCGGGCGGCTGTGTCGAATCCGACGTCGCCGAGCGCGCCAAGGCGGTCTTCGCCGGCGCCGCTCCGAACCTGATCCACTACGGCGTCTCCGACAGCGACGCCTTCGAGGTCGGGCTCTCCTGCGGCGGAGAGATCGACGTGTGGCTCGAGGTCGCCGATCCGGAGCTCTGGCGCGAGGTTCGCGCGATGCTCGACGCCGACGAGTACGGGATGCTCTTCACCAACACGACGACGGGCGAGAAGTGGCTCGAGCGCGGCGTGCTGGGTGCGACCGGCCTGAGCGAGGACGGCATCTTCGGCGAGTTCGTCGAGGGGGCGCTTCGCGTGATGATCTTCGGTGCGGCCGAGGCCGCCGAGCACCTCTGCGCCTACGGCAAGCAGCTTGGCTGGCGCACCACCGTCGTTGATGCGCGTGCCGCGCTCGCGACACCCGAACGGATGCCAAGCGCCGGTGAGATCGTGAAGGGCTGGCCCGACCAGGTCATCGATCGGATCGACGCCCGCACCGTCGTCGTCACGCTCAGCCACGAGGAGCGGCTCGACATTCCGGCCGTCGCGGCTGCGCTCGAGAAGGGTGCCCGTTACATCGGCGCACTCGGCGCCAAGCGCACCGCCGAACGGCGCCGCGCCCGCCTCCTCGAAGAAGGCTTCACCGACGAGCAGATCGACCGGATCCATGGCCCCGCGGGCCTTGATCTCGGCGGCCGCTCACCGGCACAGGTCGCCCTAGCGATCGCAGCCGAGATCGTCGCCGAGACCTCCGGTGGCGTGAAGAAGACCAAGACCGCAGCCGCGGTCTAGCGACTAGCCGAGCGAGCTCTGCGGGGCGGCGTTGCTGCCGCCGAAGTTCCCGCTGCCGCCGCTCGAGGAGCCGCCGAACGTGCCGCCGCCGGGAGCGCCGCCGTCATCGTCACCGAAGCCGTCGTCGCCACCTCCCCCGTCACCGAAGCCTCCGCCGGGGCCGCCCATCATCGAGCCGGGGCCCGTGCCTGTGACCATGTCGCGGACACGCTTGCTGAGGACGCCCGCGAGCGTCTGCGCCTGGCTCTTCGAGAGCATGCCGGCGGCAACGGCCTTGTCGAGCTGTGCCTGCTGCGCCTTCACCATCGCGCCGACGAGGCCGTCGACCGACTTGCCCTTGGCCTTCGCGACGTCGGCGAGCGACTTTCCGCCCTGGAGCTCAGCGCGGAGGCTGTCGGCCGAGACTCCAAGGTACGTCGCCGCTGCATCGAGGCCGATGAACGCGCCGCCCGGCCGATCGCGGAAGCCGCCACCGGGGGCGCCGCCGTAGCGGCCACCGCCAAGGTCGCCACCGCTGCCGCCGAGGCCTGGCGCCTGACGGCTGCCGTCCGCGCCGCCGCCGAGGCCGGGCATCCCTGCTCCGCCCGGGCCCGCACCGACTCCCATCATCGGCGCGCGGTGGTTCGACGAGCCGTACTGGGTGGCTGCGAAGGCGGCCGCGACACCGGCTACCGCGACGATCGCGACGGTGCCCGCAATGATGTTGTCACGCCTCGTCATGGGGCTCAGGCCGGCCGTGTTCCGAGGGTGATGGTGGCCGAGCGCGCCGAGCCGCCGCGGAGGTAGGTGCTCGTGATCCTGTCGCCGGGCTGGTGCTGGCCCATGATCGTCGAGAGGTCATCGAGTGAGCCGACCGTCTGGCCGGCGAGCTTCGTGATCACATCGCCGGCCTGGAAGCCGGCCTTCGCAGCGGGGGTACTCGGCAGCACCTGCGTGACGCGAGCGCCCGCAGGAGCCACAGCCTCCTCGAGACTGATACCGAGGTAGGCGTGTGCAGCGGTCTTGCCTGCTGAAAGCTGGGCGACGACCGGCTTGACGGTGCTCGACGGGATCGCGAAGCCGACGCCCTCGTTGCCGCCGGAGTCACTCTGGATCTGCGAGTTAACGCCTATCACCTGGCCGAGCGTGTCGATCAGCGGGCCGCCGGAGTTGCCGTGGTTGATCGCCGCATCCGTCTGGATCGCGTTGCCGATCGTGTAGTTCGTTGGGGAGGTCATCGTCCTCTGGAGCGCGCTCACGATGCCGCTTGTGACCGTGCCGGTGAAGCCGAAGGGGCTGCCGATTGCGATCACCGTGTCACCGACCTGGACGTGCGTCGAGTTGCCGAGGGTCAGCGGGTGGAGCAGCGAGGCGGGCGCTGAGACATGAACGACGGCAAGGTCGGTCGAGGCGTCGGTTCCGACAACGGTCGCCTTGAAGACCTTCCCGTTCCAGAAGCGAACGGAGACGGCCGTGGCGCCCGCGATGACGTGCTGGTTCGTGACGATGTTGCCGTGGCTGTCGAGGACGAAGCCGGAGCCCTCGGCCTGCTGGGTCTGCGTTCTGCCAAACGGCGAGACGCCGGCCGAGGAGGAGACGGTCAGGTCGACGACGCCCTGGTAGGTGCGCTGGTAGATCGCATTGATCGACATCGCGCTCGTCGCCGAGGCGGGCTGCGCGTGGTTGACAGTCGTGACCGAGCTCGCCACGGTCTGCGTCTTGGCAGGGGCGAGCGCCGCGTAGAGCCCGGCGCCGAGCCCGGCGCCGGCGGCCGCGATCGCGAGCGCGCCCGCTGCGGTGAGGATCGCGCCGCGCGTGGAGGAGGTCTTGGGGGTCTGGTCGTTCACAGGTGTGAGGCTCATGATGGTCGAGTGATCTGAGATGTTCGTGAGAGCTGTTTGAGAATGCCCTAAGAAGCGGGGGTGCTGGATTCGAGCGAGTCGACGAACGCGCCGTCGCGCATCGCGAGTCGGCGCGGTGCGCGGGCGGCGAGGCCGGCGTCGTGCGTTGCGACGATCACCGTTGCGTTGCGCTGAGCAGCGAGGCCGGCGAGCAGGTCGATCACGTCGGAGCCGGTCTTCGTGTCGAGGTTTCCGGTTGGCTCATCGGCGAGGATCACGCGCGGCTCGGCCACGAGCGCGCGGGCGATCGCGACCCGCTGCTGCTCACCGCCCGAGAGCTGGCTTGGGAGGTGATGCGTCCGGTCGCCGAGGCCCACCTCGACGAGGAGCGCCTGAGAGCGGTCGCGAAGCTCTGCCGAGCCGATGCCCGTCGGGGCCAGCCCGAGCTCGACGTTCTGGAGCGCCGTCAGGGTCGGGATCAGGTTGAACTGCTGGAAGACGAAGCCGAACGCGCGCAGCCGCAGGTCGGCGAGCTCGTTGTCGCGCTGCGTCGCGAGGTCGCGCCCCTCGAAGAGCACCTGCCCGCTAGAAGGGCGATCGAGCGCGCCGAGAAGCTGGAGCAGCGTCGTCTTGCCGGAGCCGCTCGGGCCTTCGAGCGCAACGAACTGGCCCGCCTCGATCGTCAGGCTCACCCCGGCGACAGCGCGGACGTTCATCGAGCCCTTGCTGAAGGTCTTCTCCGCGTCGCGGACGTCGTAGAGGGGTGTCTCGGTCATTCGACGTTCCTGAGCGCGTCGGCGGGACGCAGGCGCGCGGCGCGGAATGCGCCGGCCGCACCGGCGAGCAGGCCGCCTGCGAGGGCGATGCCGAACCCGATCAGCAGCACGCCGACCGAGATCGGCGCGGAGAGCTTGACCGTGTCGCTCGCCGTCCGGGCGGTGAGCGCGCCGAGGCCGAAGGCTCCGGAGTCGGCGCTGCCGGTCGAGGACTGGGCAGTGAGGCTCACGCCGAACGCGCCGACCACGGCTGCGCCGATCGCGCCGAGCACCACGCCGAGCAGGCCACCGGCGATGCCCTGGGCAAGCGACTCACCGACGACCTGCCGAACGACCATCCGCTGCGTCCAGCCGAGGGCCTTGAGCGTGCCGAGCTCGCGGACGCGCTTGCCGACTGACGCGAGCGAGAGCAGCGCGGCGAGGAGGAACGCAGCGCCGGCGGCGAGGATCGCCAGCGCGATCCCGAGCCGGTGCGACAGGTTGGCTGCATCGACGAGCGAGCCGCTGATCTGGGCGGCGACCTGCCTGGCGCTCGCAACCTGCGCGTTCGGGTAGAGCTGCGCGATCGCCTTCTGCACGTCGCCGACCGACGTGCCGCTCACGGCCCGCACGAGCAGGACGTTTGCAAGGCCCGTCTGGGTGGCGAGCGTCTGGAGCTCTGCGAGCGGGATGTAGACGTCGGCCGTCTGCCCACCGAGCGGCGGCTTGACGAGCCCGACGACCGAGAACTTCGATCCGTTCAGGTCGATCGTCGAGCCAACTTTCAGGTTGTTTCGGCTCGCATAGGAGTCGGCGAGGAGCACCTCGAGCCTCGCCGCCGGGCTGAAGAACGCGCCCGAGGTGAGAAGCGATGGCGTCACGAGTCCGATGTCCGGCTGCGACGGATCGACGCCCGCGATCGAGTAGCTCGAGCTCTTGATGTTCGTCTGCGGCGGGTTGACGATCTGCTGCAGCGTCTGCTCGGGCGTGGTGATCGTCTTGCGGAAGTTACGCACCGAGGCCGGCAGGCACTTCGCGAACGCGCCGCGATCGAAGCCGCCCCCGCCGCCCGGCCCGCCCGGGCCACCCTGCCCCGGCTGGCCTCCGCCGCCGAGCGTGCCGCCGCCGTTCGGAGTCGTCATGGTCGTTGTGCCGGTTGTGCCGGTCGAGCCGCTCGAGCTCTGGAGCTTCTCGATGCAGG